>DASTFK010000186.1:0-6178 GCA_035719945.1 Nitrospira sp. | reverse complement strand
CGATACGCGACGCTGATCATCCTCAATCGGCCTTTTGCCCTGATCGGCGGGGTCGTGTCACTCTGGCTGAGCGGGCAGTACTTAAGCGTACCGGCCTCCATCGGCTTCATTGAACTATTCGGGCTCGCCGTGGGGAACGGGATTGTCCTAGTCTCCTACATCAATCAACTGCGTCAGGAAGGGATGCCGAGCGAAAAGGCGATCGTGACCGGTTGCAGTTTGCGGCTGCGTCCCGTCGTCATGACGATGATGACGACGTTGCTCGGTCTGCTGCCGCTCGCCCTCGCTCAGGGCATCGGAGCGGAAGTGCAGCGGCCGCTTGCCACGGTGGTCATCGGGGGTGTCTTCAGTTCAACCGCCCTGACTCTGATCGTCCTGCCGGCGCTCTACCACCACTTCGCGGAGAAAGCCGAGACAAAGTTTGCGCCCGAATGGGTCTAACCAGAAGGTGCGGCGCTGATGGCTCAGGCAACCACGACATCATCACCTTCTTGGCACGCTATGCCGGCAGAGGCGGTGGTGACCGCGCTCTCGACGGATGTCATGAGCGGCCTTGGCGACGAGGAGGTCGTGCGGCGCCAAAGGCATGAAGGATTCAACGAACTCCCCGAAGCTCCGCCGGCCTCTCCTCTGAAATTGTTTCTCTCTCAATTCACCAGCGTCATCATCTGGGTCTTGGCGGGAGCCGCGGTCGTGTCCGGCCTGCTGCACGATTGGCTCGACGCGGCGGCCATTATGGCCATCGTCTTTCTCAACGGTGGGCTGGGCTTTATCCAAGAGTTTCGTGCCGAGCGTTCTCTGGCAGCCCTGCGCAAGATGTCGGTGACGATGGCGCGTGTCGTCCGAGGGGGGGTCCTCCAGTCAATTCCCGCTCGTGAGTTGGTACCCGGCGACCTTATTGTATTCGGGGCCGGCGACCGGATTTCTGCCGATGCCCGGCTGATCTATACCGCGGGTTTTCAGACCCAGGAAGCCTCGCTGACCGGTGAGTCCACGCCGGTCGGGAAAGACGCACACGTGGTCTTGCCCGCCAACGTGCCCTTGGCGGACCGAACAAATATGACGTTCATGGGCACCATTGCAGCGTCGGGGAAGTCCCGCGCGCTCGTGGTGACGACCGGGCTGAGCACCGAACTTGGTCGGATCGCCGGCTTGATTCAGCAGGCGACGGTGGCGGAAACGGTGAAGACGCCGCTGCAGCGCCGCCTGGAGCAGTTCGGATACACCCTCCTTTGGCTGGCATTGGCGGTTGTGGCGGTCGTGTTCGGCTTGGGCTATTGGCGGGGCGAGCCGTTACTGGAGATGTTTCTGACATCCGTCAGCCTCGCCGTAGCGGCGATACCGGAAGGCCTTCCTGCCGTCGTCACCATCACGCTGGCTCTGGGGGTCACACGTATGGTGAAGCGCCATGCGCTGATCAGGAAGCTGCCGGCGGTGGAGACGCTTGGCTCCGCCACAGTGATCTGCACCGACAAGACGGGAACGTTAACGAAAAACGAAATGACGGTCACGAAAGTCTGCGTCGGCGATGAGACGTTCGAGGTGACCGATGAAGGATCTCCACTACCAAGCCGCGCTTCGGGCATTGAGCCATTGCTCACGGCGGCAGTGCTGTGTAATGGGGCGACGTTGCAGGAGAACGGAGCCCGCCACGTCATCGGTGATCCCACCGAAGGAGCGCTGCTTGTCTTGGCGGCGAAATTCGGCATGACCAAACAGGCGCTGGAGCAGACGGCGCCGTTCGAGGACGAAATCCCCTTCGATGCCGAGCGGAAAATGATGACTATTATCCGCCATACGCCGGCTGGGAGGATGGCGTATGTGAAAGGCGCTCCGGATGTGCTGCTCGCTCGTTGCACGCGTCGCCTGAGACCGAATGGCCACGTGGAAGCCTTGAGCGATCGTCATAGAGCAGAAATACTCGCCACCAACGGTTCGTTGGCACGGCAGGCTCTTCGCGTCCTCGCGCTCGCTTATCGTCCTCTGGACGCTCCTCACGAAGGATCGCCGGCCGCGACGCTTGAACAGGACCTGGTGTTCCTCGGTCTGGTGGCGATGAAAGACCCCTTACGGCCGGAAGCGCTCGAAGCTGTGCAACTGTGCAAAGAAGCGGGCATTACCACTGCGATGATCACCGGCGATCATAAAGACACGGCAGTCGCGATAGCCCAGGAACTGGGCCTCTTTGACGGCGATGGGTTGGCGCTGTCTGCAAACGAAATTGACAACCTCTCTGATGATCAATTGGCCAAAGTGGTTGAGAGCGTCTCGGTCTACGCGAGGGTCACTGCTGAGCACAAGTTGCGCATCGTGCAGGCCTGGAAACGCCGCGGTGCGATCGTCGCCATGACAGGCGATGGGGTCA
Source organism: Nitrospira sp. (assembly GCA_035719945.1). GTDB lineage: Bacteria > Nitrospirota > Nitrospiria > Nitrospirales > Nitrospiraceae > Nitrospira_C. The sequence goes on along the minus strand of DASTFK010000186.1, from coordinate 3,813 downwards.
ACGATGCGCCGGCAATCAAGGCGGCAGATATCGGCGTGGCGATGGGCATAACAGGGACCGATGTGGCAAAGGAAGCCGCCGACATGGTCGTGACCGATGACAATTTTGCTTCGATTGCGGCAGCGGTGGAGGAGGGCCGTGCGGTCTTCGACAACATTAGGAAAACCGTGCATTTTTTGCTGTCCTGCAATTTCAGTGAAGTGCTGATTATGCTGTTTTCCACGCTGCTGGGTCTTCCGCTTCCACTCTTGCCCATACAAATCCTCTGGATGAACCTGGTGACGGACGGCATTCCAGCCTTGGCATTGGCGGTCGATCCCAAAGCACCGGACCTTATGAAACGACGGCCTCGTCGGCCTGATGCCAGGTTGTTGGACAGCAAGCGCTTAGTTGCAGTCGGCGTGGAGGGGTTGATGCTGAGCGTCATCGCCCTTGGCGCGTTCGTGTATAGCCTGTACGGTTGGCATCAGACGGTGGAGCAGGCGAGAACAGTGGCCTTTACCGTCATGGTTGTCGCGCAGCTGGTGCATGCGTTCAATTGTCGCAGCGAGCGGCTGTCGCTCTTTCAGGTGGGTCTCGGAACGAATCGCACCCTGCTGTGGGCCGTTCTACTTTCACTGGTGATGCAGCTCGCGGTGCTCACAGTCCCAGCGGCCTGGCCGATCTTCAAAGTTGCGCCTTTGCCGATTGAGAATTGGGGATTGATGGCGGCCATGGTGCTTCTGCCGCTGATCATTGTAGAAGCAGTAAAATGGATCAAGCGTCTCTAGGAACACGCGCCAGTCAATTGTCCTGCATGCCGGCGTCCGCAATGGAATGGATGGCTGGCTATTCATAGTGAAGCGCGTCGATCGGATTCATCTTGGATGCCTTGTTGGCGGGATACAGACCGAAAAACAATCCGACCTCAACTGAAAAGAAACGGCACGTGCCTTGTGGGATCTTGAGGCTCGGGCATCATGCAGAACCTGCCCCGTGAGACAGTCTGATACACGAGTTGCGGGTGAGACGTTTCGAGATCATTTTCCGACCCTCTTCCGCCATGAAGAACACGAACGCGCCGAGAACCAGCGGACCGAAGATCCAGGCGGGCAATGGACTCGTGCCGAAGAAACTGTTCCCTGTAGGTGTATAGGTGAGCAACGCCAGGATGGCGAGTTCCGCAGCGATGCCCCACAGAATGAGCGGGTTGTTAAGCCATCCGAGCTTCGTAACCGAGAGACGATCAGACCGGCAGGCAAAGACGTTCGCGATCTGGGCCAGCACGATTCCGGCGAACGTCACAGTGGTGGCTTCCTTGTATAAGGTAGACGACCATGCGAGCGGCGTTCCCCAGGTCCAACCATTGGCGAAGAGATACAGGAAGAATCCCCCCATGGCCACCGCCGCCTCAATGAAGCCGAGGAAGAGATAGGTCCTCAACAAGAGAGGGAGATTCAGCAGCCGCTCGCTCCTCGGGCGCGGTGGAAGATCCATTACCTCCCCATGAGGTAGCTCAATACCAAGACCAAGGGCCGGGATCATGTCGGTTCCGAGATCGACAGCCAGTACTTGAGGAATGGTAAGAGCCAGGGGCAGGCCAAAGAATCCATAGCCCAGATAAGGCACAACTTCCGGGACGTTGCTTGCCAGGATATAGGTGCTGAACCTTCTGATGTTGTCGTATACCGTGCGACCTTCTTCGATGGCGCTGACAATGGTCGCGAAGTTATCGTCGAGCAGGATAATATCGGCGATTTCTTTAGCCACGTCCGTACCGGCGACTCCCATCGCCACGCCGATGTCGGCCTTTTTGAGCGCCGGCGCGTCGTTCACGCCGTCGCCGGTCACCGCCACGACTTCGCCCATCTCTTTCAAGGTTGAGACGACCCGCATTTTATGGCGCGGAGCCATGCGAGCAAATACGGGCTCCGGTTCACCAGAGCGAGAGGGTGTCAGCAATTGGCGAAGCTGCTCCTCGCTCATGCGATCGAATTGCGAACCCTCAATGACCGGGACAAAGCCGGACGGCTGGGGGGCACAATCCGGTACGAGGCCGATCTTGCGTGCGATGGCCAGCGCGGTGAGCGGATGGTCTCCCGTGATCATGATCACGCGCACACCGGCCTGCCGGCACTTAGCCACGGCCTCAGGGACTTCCCGGTGCGGCGGATCCATCATCGCGATGAGACCAAGGAAGGTCAGGTCCGCTTCAATTGTCTCCACCTCGATATGCTCCGGCTGGTGAGCGACCTCCCGCATAGCCACGGCGAGGACACGATAGGCCTGCTCGGCGAAGGACCGGCTTTGGCTCAGGATGCGGGCGCGCTCGTCGGAGGTCATCGGCACGGCATCCCCTTGAATTTGGATTCGGGTGCAAAGGGCTATGACGGACTCCGGCGCGCCTTTTGTGAAGGCGATGAGCCGGCCTTCCGACCAGTGCAAGGTGCTCATCCGTTTCCGATCGGCGTCGAATGCGAGTTCTCCCATGCGGCGCAAAGGAGGCCGGTGGGCCAATCCGTGCTCGATGGCGAATTCTAACAAGGCGACTTCTGTCGGATCCCCTGTCACGACATATCGACCGTCGGACTGTCGGACACGCTTGGCATTGTGGCAATGGAGGAGGACATCTAAGAAGAATTGCCACCGTTCAGCATCGGCGTTGTTGACGATGCGCCCTCTGGTGAAAAAGCAACCTTCCCGTGCTTCAACCACGAGCCTGTCCACGTAGAACCGATCAACCTTCATGCGGTTTTCCGTCAGGGTCCCGGTCTTGTCCGTGCAAATCACGGTTGTACAGCCGAGCGTTTCGACGGATGCCAAGTGTTTAATCAAGGCGTTGCGTTTCGCCATGCGCTGACTTGCCATTGCGAGAGATAGGGTCACGGTCGGAAGGAGTCCCTCGGGCACGTTAGCGACGATGATACCGATGCCGAAAATAGCGCTGATCCAAAAAGTCAACCCCGTCAACAGTCCAATGGCGAAAAACGTCGCGCCCATCGCCAGTGAAATCGCGGCGACGATGCGGGTGACCTTGACGATCTCTTTCTGGAGCGGACTGAGGCTCGCTTTCACGGTGGTGGTGAGATCGGCGATCTTGCCGAACTCCGTGCGCATACCAGTCGCGAAAACGACGGCACGGCCATGTCCGGACAAGATCGTCGTACCGGCGAACACGAGGTTCGGGAGATCGAGCCAGTGTCCATCCTCTACGGGCTCAGCTGTGCGTCGGTTCGGTTGCGATTCTCCGGTCAACGCAGCGGTGTCAACCCGAATCCCGTTGGCCTCGATGAGACGCGCGTCGGCCGGGACCCGTCCTCCCTCTTCTAAGAGCAGCACGTCGCCGGGCACAAGCTCGCTCCGCGGCACTTCGATGGATTGCCCGCCGCGTGTCACCCAGGCGTTGTCCGGCAACAAACGGTGGAGCGCTTGGACAGCTCGTTCGGCTTTGTATTCCTGCAGAAATGCAAACACCGCATTGATCACGATGACGCCGAGGATGGCCCAACCCAGTGTGGCCATGCCCTCGCCCGGCTTCATGAAGTTAGCGGCAAAGGAAAGGCCCGCCGCGATCCAGAGCAAGATGGCGAGGAAGTGTGTGAAGTGGCGAGTAAGTCCGCGCAGTACGGAGTATCGATCGGGCTCGGCCAAAACGTTCGGACCGAACTCTCTGTAGCGGTGAGCGGCCTCCTCGCTCGTGAGGCCGCCGCCGGCTGTTTCGAGCCGCTTGAGCACGTCTTCTTGCGAGAGGCGATTGATGTCGTGATATCTGAAGTCAGGCACGCGTGCCCCGTACGATCAATACGGAACAAGGGGCATGTCGCAGCAGGCTTT
>DASTFK010000185.1:0-4854 GCA_035719945.1 Nitrospira sp. | reverse complement strand
ATCGCAAACTATGTGCTGTATGTCATGAACAACAGCCCTGAAGAAGAGGAAGATGACGAAACGAGAGACATCCTGATCGGGGAGGGAGACGACTGGCCCGAAGACTACAGCGATGGCTTCGATGCTCCGATGAAGGTCATTAGTGAAATTCTGTTCGACAGTGAGGCCTGGGACCTGCCGATTTCGTGGCCAGAGGTTCTGTTCGGCTGGAGGGATGCCGGGAAATTGTTGAACTGTCTCGAAGCGATCCAGGGTTCCAGTGACGCCTGTAGCCTGTTTAACGCCGTTGAAGGTTGCTCGGTGGATCATGAGAGTTGGGGCGGTGACTCGCCCGGAAGGAGTGGGTGCTGGATCTCGGTGTTCGTCCGACCGGAGAAGCACGAACAAGCGCTCGAGACGGTCGTGAGGCTTTCGGATGCGCTGAGGAGCTATTGGATTTCAAGCGGAAAGGCCGCAGCAGCGGAGCAATGCTGGCGCGAATATAAGGCAAAGAAAGAGAATCGCTAAGAGAGCGCGTCTCCTGCAAGCCAGATCAGAAACTCGCAAATCAAAGATAGGTCTTCAGTTCCTCTTCATCGAGGAGCGAGTCTCATCTTCGCAGTTCCTTGATGCTGTTCTTGCGGAAGCGCGGCAGTCAGGATACCAATAGCCCTTGAGAGCGAGGCCTCGACCTTATGAAGGCCGTTTCCGGAATTATCCGCCTGTCAGCCAGTGATCTTAGCAATCATCTGGCGTGCCATCATCTGATGTCCCTCGATCTCACTGTGGCGCTCGGGGCGAGGTCTGCGCCGACTTGGCATTCCCCTGACGCCCGCGTCCTTCAGGAGCGCGGGATGGCGCATGAGGACGCCTATCTTGCGCATTTGGAAGGTCAGGGAGTGTCCATTCTCAATCTGCGGGATGTTGAGGGCCCTGAAAGAGCGCTGGCTGAAACGCGTGCTGCGATCGAAAGAGGCGTCGAGGCGATCGCCCAGGCGACGCTGGCAAACGGGCGATGGTTCGGCCGGTCAGACGTACTGCGACGAGTTGAGCGGGCCAGCAAGCTCGGCAGTTGGTCTTACGAAGCTTACGACTGCAAGCTCGCCTGCGAAACAAAGGCGGCGACGATCCTTCAACTGGCGTTCTATTCCGAGCTCTTGGAGAGCGTTCAGGGAGTTCTTCCAGAGTTCATGTACGTGGTCCCGCCCGGAGTGGATTTTCAGCCGGAGAAATATCGGGTGATCGATTTTGCTGCATACTACCGTTTCGTCAAGGCGCGTCTGGAGAGGGCGATTGAGCAAAACCGAAATGGCGTCACGACTTTTGCAGAGCCCACTGCTCACTGCGAAATATGCCGCTGGTTTCAAGAGTGCGACGCGGAGTGGCGCAAGCAGGATCACCTGTCCCTGGTGGCAGGAATCAATAGACTGCAACGCAAGCAACTATCGGCCTGGGAAGTAACGACCGTTGAGCGACTGGCTGCGCTTCCGCTACCGATCCAGAATCGCCCTGACCACGGATCAAGAGAGGGATATGTCAAGGTCCGCGAACAAGCGCGGGTGCAGGTAGCCGGCCGCAAGTGTGGCGGACCCGTTCATGAAGTATTCGAAGTTACAGGTGAACATGGTCTCTCGCTGCTGCCAGAGCCATCTCCAGGGGACATTTTCTTCGACCTGGAAGGGGATCCCTTTGTCGGCTCGGGCGGACGCGAATATCTTTTCGGCTTCGCCTGCGTAGATCAAACAGGCCGGCCTAACTACGACTGCCGATGGGCGACGAGTGCGGACGAGGAGAAGCGGGCGTTCGAATGGTTCGTCGATTCGGTCATGACGCGCTGGTCGGAATATCCGTCGATGCATATCTACCATTTCTCACCCTACGAGCCCGCGGCTCTAAAGAGGCTCATGGGCAGGCATGCAACGCGTGAAGACGAAATCGACCGCATGCTGCGGGCAGGGTTGTTCATCGACGTCCACACGATCTTGAAGCGAGCCCTTCGCGCCAGCGTGGAAGAATATTCACTCAAAGCCCTTGAGCTGTTTCACGGCTTTTGTCGTGCGGTGCCGTTGGAGGAAGCCCGCAGTGCAATGCGTCAAATGCAACACGCCCTGGAACTGGGACAGCCGACGGAGGTGAGTGAATCTGTTAAGAACACGATCGCTCTGTACAACGCTGACGATTGTTTTTCGACTCGCTCCTTGCGCGACTGGCTTGAGCGCGAACGGCAGGCCCTGGTGCTAGCAGGGCACCGCATCGCCCGCCCGCCAATTTCAGACGGCGCTCCTCCCGAAACGGTTGATGAGCGCCAGCGAAAAACTGCGGCATTGGCGGAGGCATTGATGAGAGACGTCTCAGCTGATCCAGCGCAGCGAAGCGACGAGGATGCCGGGCGCTGGTTGTTGGCGAATCTTCTCGACTGGCATCGGCGGGAGTCCAAGGCGGACTCTTGGGAGTATTTCCGTCTGAAAGACCTGACGGATGAGGACCTCTTGGATGAAAAAGGCGCCATCTCAGGTTTGGTCTGGGTTGAGCGTCTCAGAGAGGGGAAGATACCGACAGATCGCTATTCGTTTCCGAAGCAGGAAACAGACATCCGGGCTGAAGATGAGGTTTGCGAGAGGGGCGAAAAGATCGGCGAAGTAGTTGCGATAGACATCCCAGCACGCACCATTGACATCAAGAAGACCCAGAAGACCCGCCGAAACTCATCCGAAGTCCATTTTTGTCAAACCAAAGAAGATTAATAATGATGTCGTGGCGGATGTTCTTTTCCGTCTCGGCAGCTGGGCTAATATCAATGGCATTGATGCCCCGGGGTCCTACCGGGCGGCGCGGGATCTTTTGTTGCGCCGAGCGCCGCGTCTCGAGGATCGGACTGATACGCTCATCCACCCCGATGAATCCACTGTGGCCGCCGCGAAGCGCGTCGGGACATTGCTCGATTGTTCTGTCCTCCCGATTCAGGGGCCTCCTGGATCCGGAAAGACATTCACCGGCGCACGCATGATCTGCGAGCTGGTGGGCCAGGGAAAGAAAGTGGGGATTAGCGCGATCAGTCACAAGGTCATCCGGAACCTGCTCCTTGAGGTGATCAGGGCTGCGAATGAAGCGGGGCTCAAAGGCCTGAATTGTATACAGAAGGTCAAGGACAAGTCTGAAGTCGCTCCACCTGGAATTAGGCCAACGACAGATAACGCGGAGCCGCTTGCGGCTCTGCACGGCTGCACTCAAGTCGCCGCTGGCACCGCCTGGCTTTGGGCGCAGGAAGATTACTTTGAAGCGGTTGACGTTCTTTTCGTTGACGAGGCGGGGCAAATGTCACTGGCGGACGTGCTGGCCGTTTCTCATGCGGCGAGAAGCGTCGTTCTGCTCGGCGACCCTCAGCAATTGGAGCAGCCTGTCAAGGGTAGTCATCCGGACGGCGCCGCGGTTTCTGCCCTTGAACACTTGCTCGCCGGTCAGAAGACGATCTCCCCTGATAAAGGCTTGTTCCTGGAAAAGACGTGGCGCCTTCATCCGAAACTCTGCGAGTTCACTTCGGAGGTATTCTACGAGGGACGACTTCATCCCCACGTGGGACTTGAGCATCAGAAGATCCAAGGACATCCGTGGTTGGGTGAATCGGGTCTTTGGTTCGTTTCGGTCCATCACGAAGGCAATCAGAACGCTTCGGCGGAAGAGGTCGAGTGTATCGCCGGTCTTGTTTCCAGTCTTGTGCACGGTGTGAATTGGATCGACGATAAGGGACGAAGCCGTCCACTGCAGTTGAACGACGTGCTCATTGTCGCTCCATACAATGCACAAGTCTCGGACCTGTCGAATCGTCTTCCTCCAAACGCGCGAGTGGGCACGGTGGATAAATTTCAGGGCCAGGAGGCACCGGTGGTCATCTACTCCCTGACGACCTCCTCGCCCGAGGACGCGCCGCGCGGAATGGAATTTCTCTACAGCCTGATCGCCTCCATGTCGCAACGTCGCGCGCTCAGGCTTTAGTGATCGTCGTAGGCAGCCCCCGTCTTCTGGAGCCCGAGTGCCGCAGTCCACGGCAAATGCAATTGGCGAATTCGCTTTGCCGGTATGCTGAGATGGCTCAAGTTATCGAGCGGCCATCATAACGCACAGAGCGCCGCGGCCTCCTATAATTGATTCTGCACGAGTATTTTCGCAAACAGCACCTCGCGCCGTCTTTGACTGCGGATCAAGACGGATAAAGCGGATAAAAACGTCTTCCTTCCCGCCAGGGCGCGCCTTAGGCGGCTTGCTTCAAACGCGCCTCCATTTTTGACCGCTCTCTGACGTCCAGTCCTGCGAGAGCCGGTTTCACACCAGCACGGCCGTGAAGCCGGCCTTCCGAAAATGCGCATCCGTGGTCAATGCCGCCGCGATTTTCCGTTCCTTCATCAGACAGAAGCTCAGGCAGTCAACAAACGAATATCCCTGGTCCGCCTGCCGGTGGATCATCGCCTTGGCGGAGCCGAGCAGCGTGTTGTCGGGATTGATTAGCAGCAGCGCCGTGCTGCGGTCGAGGTAGTCGAGAAACTTCGCCACGAGGTGGGGACGCTTGCGAGCCACCAGTAACGTGCTGGTTTCGCCCACCACCCACTCAGTGGTCACCGGGCGCACCCTGCCTCGACGGGAGTGCAGCCATTTTATCGCCTTCTGGTGCAAGTCATCCATGGGTCCACGAAATCATCCAGCTTCCCAAGCCATGAATCAGCACGCTGAATATGTTTCCCCGGGGCACCCCGACCGCCTAGCAGATGCCATCGCCGAATCCATCGTCACCGCCGCAGTGCGGCAGAAGCCCGATGCTTTGGTTGGCGTCGAGGTGGCCGTCCATACCGATTGCGTCTTCGTCGACGGCAGGATTGCCGC
>DASTFK010000184.1:0-3617 GCA_035719945.1 Nitrospira sp. | reverse complement strand
TGCAGCGATATCCCACTTCGATTCAATCAAGGTGCCGTCCAAATCGAAAATTAACAATTCAATCGCCGTCTTTCCCATTCCGCCCTCTATTTGACCTTCCGCAGCTCGCTCTGCAGCATCGCCAGGCTCTCCCGTTTGGCCGGCTCGGTTTCCTTCACCCAGGCTTCCTTCACGAAGTTGATCATGCGCTTCTGACCGACATGGGGAGGCAACACGGGCTCGATGATTCGCCACCGATTCTTGATCGATTTGACGCGGACACGGATTTCTTCAACAGAGGTCTCAGGAAAAAACCCTGCGGTTTCCAGATACACGGAACCGATCACCTGGAATGTGACGGGAATCACCACTTCCAACCGATTGACCACTTCCCAGTCCCGATGGTGCTCGGCGACCGAAAATTCCCGAATGACGATGACCTTTCCCCATAGCGGCTCGGTGTCCCAACTCCGAAAGGGCGCCAGCGCCTCAAAGGACATCGAATCGAGCTTAGCGCCCTTTTGATCGAGCTCAAAATACTTCTTCACTATTTCAGCCGGAGAGTGGCTGAGTCCGCCCGTTTGGGCCCACGCTGCACCCCCCTCTATGTCCACCAGCAGCGCCAGCAGAGTCATGGTCGCGAGGACCGGCGAAACAGCAACGATCATGGACCTGCACGACAGCATGATGCTCATCGGTCGGGGTTGAGACGGTTCTTCACAGAGCGTGTGGGAAAAAACCATCGTGGCACGGCACGTCATTCTACCAAAGGCGTTCCGCGAAAGCATGTCGCACCAAGGGCGTCGTCGGCCAGCGTTGACCTGTTCTGAGATCGCATGCTACGGTTTTCGCCGCTCTACCGCCGTAGACGGGCCGGTGCTCCCGTGTGTCGCCAACATGGGGATGGACATGTCACGTCGTGTGGTGAACTGGCTGCCCATTCTTTCGACGTGCTGCATCCTCTGGGCTGTCACATCGACTGCCGGTCCTTTGGAGAGTCGGGCGCACACTATCGAGTTGGCGGTGGCAGAGACCGAGGCTTCTGCACCGACACTGTCGGAAGGACAGACATCCGGGCCGGGGACGGCGATCGAACGTACGGCGCCGGCAACGGCCTATGCACTGCTGGAGGCGCTCCAGTGGCGGAATGGAGAACCGCTGGCCGGGTACGTCGGCGGTAAGGCCTTTCAGAATCGGGAACGCCGGCTGCCACGCGGCCGCTACAAGGAATACGACGTCAACCGAAAAGTTCCCGGCCGCTCGCGCGATGCAGAGCGGCTTGTCATAGAGCAAGATACCGGCAAGGCCTATTACACGGATGACCATTACCGCACGTTCTTTCCGTTGAATTGAACTGCCATGGCCGCTCACGACTCACAACTGTCCCTCGCGACTCATCTTCAATCGATCAAACCTCCGTGGAGCGTTCTTCTCGTCCTCAAGGCTAGACAGCGTGCCGAGTCGGCGGTCAAGGTCCCCGACGGATTTCTCTTTAAAGTCGTGCGCGGCGGAAAGTGCCGAAGCGTCACGGGGCTTTTCGCTGAACTTGCCGAAACCTTGGAGTTTCCGGACTACTTCGGTCACAACTGGGATGCACTCGAAGAATGTTTGGCGGATTTAGAGTGGTTACCGGCGAAAGGCTACGTGCTGCTCTTCACGGACGCAGAGCTGATCCTTCCCGACGATGAAGAGGAATTCGCGACGTTTCTGGAAGTGCTGAACGACGCGGGTGAGGCCTGGGCATCCGGACAGGCAGCCAAGCGAGCCAGACCCTTCCATAGTGTCCTCTCTGTATCCGAGCGCAACAAATCCAAACGCACGCACTGGGGATTGCCACAAGCAGCCGCATCCGCTCCCCCGCCATCCCGCAGCAAACGACGTCTTTAGGGTGAAGTTGTGAGTAGGGCAGGCGCTAGTTATTACGATCGGATTTTCTTGGTGAAATTGAGCAGACCGCTCCACCGAAATAGCGCAAACGTTGAGGCGGCTCCAAGAAAGCTCGTCGTGTGTCTGCCCTGAATCGAGGCGTGCCAGTGTTGACGGATCTGATCGCGATGCAGCACGCAGATCCCGTGTGTTTCCCGCGCATCGTCTAACGGGGCTTTTTCGCCGACGAATTCGGCTCTACCCTCTTTCCGGCACCAGGAACATACGACCTTCATTCTTTTCCCTCTAACTGTGGATAACCAACCGCCGTGATGAGCCCGATATCATCGTACGCAAGTGTCAGGCCGCATCCGCTGATCACGAGTCCGCGCATGAAGTTCCTGATAAAACGAAGGTTCGTTTTGCTCACAGCCCTCGGAACTGTATCAATTCAGAGAAACAGCGTATCCATTTATACACTTTTTGACCCCACGTGAGGCAATTCGCGGTAAATTCAGATGCCGAGTCTCTTTCTTGACCCCTCAATTTCCGCATGATAGGGTGCCCCGCCATTATGAAAATCACCCGATCTATCAAGCTCTTCGAGGAAGCGCAGCAACTTATCCCGGGAGGGGTCAACAGCCCAGTCCGCGCATTCCAATCCGTGGGTGGGCATCCCCGGTTTATTCAGCGGGCCAAGGGCTCGAAACTATACGACCTGGATGGAAATACGTACATTGATTATGTGCTCTCCTGGGGACCGATGATTCTCGGTCATGCCTCGGCCCCCGTGATCGGTGCGATCAAGAAGGCTGCCGGACAGGGCACCAGTTATGGCGCTCCCACGGAACTTGAAGTCGAATTGGCTCGCCACATCCGTGCGGCAGTGCCATCCATGGAAAAGATCCGTCTGGTCAGCTCAGGGACGGAAGCCGTGATGAGCGCAATCAGGGTCGCGCGGGGCTTTACCAAACGGGACGGTATTCTGAAATTCGAAGGCTGCTATCACGGCCACAGCGACTACCTGCTTGCGAAAGCCGGATCAGGGATGATGACACTCGGGATCCCCGATTCGCTCGGCGTGCCGGCCGACTTTGCCAAACATACCTTCACCGCTCCTTACAACGACATTCGCACCGTTCAACGGCTTATGCGGGAACGGGGAAAACAGATCGCCTGCGTTATCGTGGAACCGATCGCCGGCAATATGGGAGTGGTGCCTCCCGCTCACGATTTTCTCCCAGCCCTTCGCCAATTAACACTCGAGAACGACAGCCTGCTCATCTTCGACGAAGTCATTTCGGGCTTTCGCGTCGATTATGGCGGAGCGCAGGCCCTATATGGGATCACGCCAGATCTGACCGTCTTGGGGAAGATTATCGGTGGAGGATTGCCGGTCGGCGCGTACGGCGGGCGCACAGAGATTATGGATCTGATCGCTCCGGCAGGGCCGGTGTACCAAGCCGGGACATTGTCGGGCAATCCGCTGGCCGTGACGGCAGGTTTGGCCACGCTCAAGCAATTGCGCGCAAAACATCTGTACAAAAATCTTGAGGAACGCTCAGCCGCAGTCGCGGAGGGAATCGGAAAGGAAGCAAAACGGGCCGGCATCCCGATCATCCAACACAGGGTCGGCTCAATGTTGACAGCATTCTTTACATCCGATCCCGTCGTCGACTGGAGCAGTGCGAAGCGTTCGGACACGAAACGCTACGGTCAGTTCTTCCACCAGATGCTGGAACAAGGTATTTATCTGGCCCCTTCGCAGTTCG
>DASTFK010000183.1:0-4432 GCA_035719945.1 Nitrospira sp. | reverse complement strand
CCGCGTCTCTGACGAGGCCCGTGAACTGCCTCCTGAGGAACCTCCGGCACCGCCTCAAAAACAACTGCGACTCATTGATGCGGGCGGGATACCCGACACCAAGCACCATAGGACCTTGGAAGCGATTCGAGAAGAGATCGAGAAAGGCAATCTGAAGACGGCTGAGGCGCAACTGCACGACCTGCCTGAGGCCGTACAAGTCGATGCGCGCGCGCGCCCCTATGTAGCGATTCTTTGGAATAATCTTGGCATCGAACAGGAAAAGCACGAGGGAACCAGAGGCTCGCTCAGAGCGTTCAAGAAAGCGGTCTCTCTCGATCCGAACAATCCCGTCATCCAGATGAACCTGGCCCACGGGTACTGGGAGCAACGCGATCCCGCAATGAATCAGGACTTCCTCGAACGGCTGATCGCGCTGGCGCCGCAGGACCCGTTCCCGCATGTCGCGCTAGCCGACTGGCTCCAGGAGCACGGGCGCCTCGGCGAAGCGGCCCGCCATTTGGATCAGGCCGCCCAACGGTCGGCAGACGATACGTCCGCGCAGTCCTACCTACGCACGGTGACTTCGAAAATGCAACGGACCGATCAGATGGAAGGCCGGCTGACGAGCCGTGAGGGCGCCCACTTCACGGTCAAGTACGACGGAGACAGCGACCAGGATTCTTGGACGATTGTGCTGGATATCCTCGAAGAGGCCTACCGGGAAGTGGGCCAAAAGTTCGGACATTTCCCCTCGAAACCCATGGTCGTCGTCCTGCACCCGAGTGCGAGCTTTCAGGCCAATACCGGAAGTCCCGCCTGGGCCGATGGCTTATTCGATTCGGTCTTGGGTCGCATTCACTTGCCGACGCAAGGGGCGTTGACCGACCGGGCCTGGTTGAAGCGGGTGTTGCGTCATGAATTCGTCCACGCATTGCTGCACGATCAGCAGGGCCTGAACCACAACGCCCTACCGACCTGGCTCAACGAAGGGCTGGCCATGCAGCTGTCCAGCGATCATTGGCCGGACATCGACCAACTTCGCCGGCATGAGCTTTCCGTGATTCCATTGACCGCGCTGGAAGGTAGTTGGAACGAGCTTTCGAGCGAAGCGGCCTCTGTGGCCTACCTCGAGGCGGATTCAGCAGCCCGGTATCTGATCAATCGCTACGGGATGCACGAAGTGCAGCAGTTGCTGGCCAGGCTCAAGAAAAAGCAAAGCCTGCCGGCCGCAATGCAGGCTGAACTATCACTGTCCTACGATCAGTTCCAATCCCGCTGGATGGCGCACTGGCAGGAAGGGCGGACGAAGGCATCGTAAGCTGACGATCGCGCCCGGGGAACCCCGCCGTCTCATCCGACTGATTGGGCTCAGAGGCTTCACTGTCGTCAGCGGGTTCGATCTTATCCTCCCACAACCACCGCCGGCCGGCTTGATCCGGCATCTTGATCCGGAAATCGATATCACGCGGTGCCGTTCCCGTCATACCGATGACGCTTCGACCAATCCGCTCGATCCGCACCTCCGGGGCTTCCGTAGAAAATTCGTGGGACCACACCAACTGACCTGTCTGAGGGTTCATGGCGCGAAGGACGAAATGGGGCTGTCCGGCCTCCTTTGGCCGGGAAGCAACCCGGGTAACCGCAGCTCGCTGATGGATAGGCGCCACGACTCGGTGTGTCCCGACCTCCGGATGTTCGCCGGCGGTGAGGTTCAGACGACCTTCCCAGAGAAAACGTCCGTTCGATGCATCGTAGACTCGAAGGGTAAATTCCGAAAGACTGCCGGTCCCTGCCCCGACACCTCCGGCGAAGATCCGCGTGCGGGGCTGGCTGGAAGGAGAGCCATCGTCCTTGATGTCGAGTTCGTAGGTGTCCGCGGAGAGTACTTCTCCGGATTGCGCATCGTAAGTCTTGACGGTGATAAAGGAAACTTCTTCGTCCTGAAATCCGAATCCGGCTGCGACGACGACCTGCGCGTTCGCAGCTGGAGCGGCTGACGGTTCGCCCGCCAGACCAAGCACTGGGAAGGCAATGATCGTGAAGACTAGACTTCCTAATCTCAAGGTTGATGGCATGCTCAGGCCTCCCGTTCCTGTACCGACTATGCCAGGAACCGACCTAAGCTGAACATTCCCCGCTCTGGGGGACAATCCCCCAAAAGGGGGTAGTGTTCCGAATCGATCAAAAGATGCAGAGGCAAGGAAGTAGAGGACGGTCAGTCCTTCTGGCCGAGGGGGACTTCTCCAAAGACCTCGTAGCGGTACTTAGCTACCAGCCTGTAGATCCAATAGCCAAGCGGCTTCACTAGCGGAAGGGCAAACAGCCTGGCCAGAACACGCCCCCCCTTTAACCCCGGAAGCAGAGGAAGAAATGCGTCCAGCCCGCTGGCGATCCGGCCATCGGCAGCGACCAGAAAGGCGGCCTCTGGTCGGCCACCACGGTATTGTGGGCCCAGCAACCGTTCGGCCTCCTCGCTCTGATACGGGATCATACGCAGAGCCTTGCCTTCACCAGCCAGTCGCTCGAGGCCACCCTTAGCCGTGACGCACATCCGGCAGCGACCGTCATAGATGAGACATTGTGGCGTATCGCGAGAAGACGGTTCGTCCATAGCTCGGCCTGTGCATGGTTGCTCGTTCACGGCGCGACCGGTAAGATTCGCACATGCCCCATCGACAGATCTTACTCGTCACGCTGCTCACCCTCGCTGCAGTCGGTGTCGCCACCTTGTTGCTCGTCCTGTCCCCGGCCATGCCGGAATCGCCTCATGTCCTGTGGTGGCTCTTTCTCGTGCTGTTGCCGCTTGGGCTGGCCGCGGCCATTCTATTGGGATGGGGTTGGGCCGCGATGGCGTCTGTCGCCTACGGCACCATTGGATTAGCGGTTGACCTCGCCACAGTGGTCAGCATTCTGGGAGGACGTGAAGGGTCGGATCTCTCGCTCACCCTCAGTGTGGTCAACGGGAGCGCGAATTTCGCACTAATCGTCTTCGGAGGTCGCGCGTTTTGGACGGTCTTGCAGGGACTACGGCCTCGAGGATCCCGCCCTCCCAATCCTCCTTCCCCCTCGCCATCTTCAAGGGCCTGACGGACGAAAAACCCGCTTTCTTCAACCACGATGTCGTGTCGGCCACGGAATAGGTATTGCCTGTTTCTGTGAACAGCAACATTGACACCGCGAATAGGTTGGCCTCTTCGGGGACCAATCCCTCGTGACCGTGCAGGAATGCATCCTGAATGATCAAGCGGCCGCCGTCAGCCAGCGCTGCCCTGGCACGGCGGAAGACATGGAAATTTTGCTCGGGCGAGTAAATGTGGAGCACATTGGAATACCAGATCACATCAAACTGTCCCGGCATGTCGTCCTTCAACAAATCCAACGGCAGATACGAGAGGCGAGCGCCTGCCTTGTGTGTCGCCGCAATCTCTCTGGCCACCTCCAATGCGTCTGGACGGTCGCAGACCGTGGCCCGAAGTCCAGGGTTCTTGGCGAGAAACGCCATCGCATACGTTCCCGGCCCTCCTCCGAGATCGAGCAACGTCCTGACCCCTCTCAGCGGCAGTTGAGCGGCGATCATCGGCGCCGTCTCCAGGGTCCGATGGTGCATGGCCCAGGTAAACTGGCGGCGATAGTCCGGTGCTTCCGGTTCATCTTTATCCAGCGGTTCTCCGGTTCTAATCGATTCCATCAGGCGCAACCAGTCGGTCCAATGGTTCGTGATCAGGTGCAAATAGCTTCCGCGATAGGCCGGATCATCGGCGTTCAAGGCGGTCGCGGCAAGCGGGCTGTTGCGATAGCGGTTTCCCTTTTTGTGCAGCAGTCCGGCCATGGCCAGATTCCGGCACAAGATCGACAGCCCGCGCTCGCTCACTTTCAATTCGCGCGCAAGGTCCGGCAATAGCCAGGTATTTTTGCCGATCACCGTGAAAAGCTTCAGTTCGAGCGCAGTCAGTATCACCCGAGGGAGGCGATAGGCCGACAAGGCGTCGCGGAAATCTTCGAAGGTCTTGATGGGCAGCCTCATGGCGCTCCGCCGATCTGCCGGCAGCACCAGCGCATGAGGTCCTGGACTTTGGAGAGATTCCCCAAATCCACCTCGCGCTCGAACGTCACCGCCACATACTCTTCGGTCATCTCCGTTTGCTCGGAAAATCCCGATTGCAGCAGCAAGGGCCGGAATTTCGAGACGGCGGGTTGGATGAAGAACTTGGCCTGCTTGGCCACCTCGTCCGTGCCTAAATCCTCAGGCGTCCCATCGGACATGAGGCTCATGAGATCATCCATCGCAACCCCGTACTGGCAGAGCAATTTGCCGTCCGGCTTGATTTCCAACAACCAGCCGTCAGTTCCGAGGTCAAGGGCCAGAGGGCCGTCCGGCTCCAACTCGTAGAGTTGTGGAAACGCTTTGGCCAACGTCGTCCGCGCTTCCTTCCACTGCGGTGACGCAGTC
>DASTFK010000182.1:0-8464 GCA_035719945.1 Nitrospira sp. | reverse complement strand
CAGGAGGCGACCATCCACTTGTACGAGGCGGGAAAACGAGCGAGCTTGGAAGGATCATTTGAGGCGGTGCTCACCCTGACTGTGGCGCAGGCTCAGGTCGAGGCCACCCGCTGAAGAAGAAAACTCGATCACGGTGAGTATGAGAGGGGTGAGGACTAATGGGGTTGCTGCAGCGGTTGAAGCATGATCTGAAGTCGGGGTTGGCGACGCTCCGGTTGGGCACGGCGCAGGCCGCCAATCGCGCACTCGAGGAAACGGAATTATTGCGTCTGCGACTCGAACTCCGGCGGATCGATCAGCAATTGAAGGAGCTGTACCGCGATGTGGGTGAGCGGGCCGTGAGTCTTCGTGATGCCGGTGAGTCCGTGGAGCGTGTCTTGTACGATACGGAGATAGCCCGCCTCGTGAAGGACATCCAGCAGTTGAAAGAGACGAGCACCAACCTAGAAGCTGAAATGCAGGAAATTCGCGACGCAGAATGAGGGACCAGCGCCTTGCAGGCATCGACATTGGCACGCTCACCTGCCGACTGCTCATTGCCGATCTTCCCGCCAACGGCCCCTTGAAGGAGCTCCGTTCCGAGCGACGACTTCTTCGACTCGGCGAAGGAGTCGATCAGTCGAAACGGCTGAAGCCAGAGGCCATGGATCGCGTGGCTCAGTGCCTTCAAGATTGGCGCAGAGTCATCGACGGCTATGGTGTGCAGGCGCGAACGGCCGTGGCGACAAGCGCCGTTCGTGACGCCGAGAATCGGCAGCAGTTTGTTGATCGAATCAAATCCGAGACCGGCCTCGATGTCGAAATTCTCACCGGCGAAGAAGAAGCGAAACGAACCATGCTCGGCATTCGTTCCGGCCTCCCTCAAGGAATTACCGACCTGCTGGCGCTGGACATTGGCGGGGGCAGCACGGAATTCATCTTGGCTCAACAGGGAAAACCGCCCGTCGTGCGCTCGATCGATATCGGGGTCGTACGGCTCTCCGAACGGTTGCTGCATCATGATCCGCCGACTAGAGAGGAGACAGGGCAGGCGCGTGTCTGGATCCGGAGGGAAGCGACTGAGGCTTTGGCTGCCATGCCGCGATCGGCAGGATTTACTTTCGTCGGGACAGCAGGCACGATCACCTCATTGGCGGCGATGGCGCAGCAGCTTCCCGCCTATGAGCCGGCAAGGATCCATAACTACTGGCTGACGCTGGAAACAATCGCCGACCTCGAACAGCAATTGTTGAGTCGATCCAAAGCGGCGCGAGTCGGCATGCCGGGACTGGAAAAAAATCGAGAGGACGTGATTGCTTCCGGAGCCATCATCCTCCGGACGGTCATGAACATCTTGGAGGAGAGGGAGTGTCTCGTAAGTGATCTGGGGTTACGGGAAGGGGTGCTGATTCACTTGGCCATGAGCCAATAAAGTTCCGAATTGTGTCTGTTGCCCGTTCTCCCTTCGTACGACCACTGCGCCATCTGCTCGCTGATTCAAAAAGTATCCTTTCTCCTTTGCGGGTGGCGCTGATCTGGGCGCCTTTTTCACCCGCCAACCCTGCCGCGCTATGCTCACCCACCCAACCCCCCGATTGCTTTGCAATCGATTTCCCGGGACGCGGCTTTTCACCAAGCGCCCTTAGCGGGGTCCCTACACCGGGCGGGGTGCGAGGACGGACGGGCTGGTCAGCGTCAAGACCCGCTACTTCCCTTCTTCTTTTATCGTTGAGAGTACCACCTATACCCTTTATTCTCCGTGAACGTCGGCTTGGGCGCCCCGCCGGGTTTTTCCAATAACAAGACTTTGAAGTCAATCAGTCCGAACCACGCGGGATCGGCCACGTCATGGTAGTGGGTGCCCTGGAATTTCGGGAGTAGATCGCCGAGGGTCTCTTTGAGTTCGTTCTCGGTGTAGGCGCGAACGACAAACGGTCTGTTCATCGCCTGGCAAAACCGCTGGATCGTATAGGCGGCGCCGGTGCAAAGCACTTTTGTGTCCGGCTTCATGGTCAGGAATTGGGGCAGCGCCAAGTACTGCTCGTGAAAGCCGAGCCAGCGGACGCTCTGCCGCAAGTGACTATACTGAACCTCGTACTCAGTATGACCCGGCAGCTTGACGGGCGCCGGCCAACCTTCTTCGATGCCAAATTCCGTCAGAAAGGCGCGCCCGCCTGGTTTGAGGACGCGCCACAGTTCTGCGATGAATCGGAAGGGGCCTAAATTGAAGATGACGTCCTCGGGCAGGTCATCGCCGAGCGGAAGACGCACACGCCGGATCCAGTCCAGCGCTTCCTGATGCTGTGGAGTGGCCCCCGTTCCTGACCGCAATTCCTGTTTCGTCAGCTTGACCGGTGTCATGTCGGCCATGTTCTCGTTGTCGATGACCAGATCCACCGAATTATCCTTGAAGGGCAGCCATTCCGCATTCGCTTGTGTGCCGCTGCAGGGCCAGCCGCCCGCCGTTGCGCGGGTCACTTGTAGCCTCAGGAAGGGTTTGGTGATGTCGACCGAGCAGTATCTGATGCTTTGCTTCTCGAAGGGCAGGAGTTCCTTGCCGAGTTCCCGGGCAACATAGCCGAGCCCGCCGCCCACTTCGACGATGATGTGCGGCTTTGGATTGAACCAGCCGAGGCGTCGGAGTTTTTGCATGAGCAGCCTGCCATAGGTCAGGCCGTTCAAGGCTTCGTTGGGCTCACGGAAGAGATGTGAAACGGTCGTTTCGATCAGATCGAAATGCCCGTCGTCCTCGGCATTGTCTTTGAGTTCGTGAACGTGAAAATCCTCAAGGTGATCTTCACCCTCAAAGCCGTCCTGTCCCGACCAGCTTTCTCGGATCTGTTGAAGCAGCACGTCCCATTTGGCCTTATGCCGATGGCCGCCGGGAGGCTCGGCTCCGTAGTAACAGAGCGAATAATTGGGAAGGGCCCAGCGCTCTAAATGCCACTGGCCCGGCTGTCCGTCCGGCCCGCACACTTTCGATCCATACCGGTCAACCAATGTACGAACGGTCGTGTGGCCGTTCATTGCCTTGAGCATGTCGAGACCGGTACGGTTTAACCGTACGATCGGCAAATTGTCGTCGAGAGGCGCGAACCACCATTCGTCGGGATGATGTTGATAGGCGACCAGGTCGGGGATGTGCCAGGCCAGGAGATTGAGAGTCTCTCCTGAGAGATGACGAGGTTCGTGAGCAGCAACAGCCGGCTTCATGCCAATCGTGGAGCGTTAGGCGCAGAAGCCTACACGAGCCTGTGGTTTTCCTGCAAGAACCTCTAGGGGGCTGGAGGAGTTACAGTTGAGAAGGGACCGGGGAGCCATCCGTGACGATGATCGTCCCGTGCATGATGGGATGAATACGGCAGATGTACTGATATTTCCCCGGCGTCAAGCCGGGGTGTGTGTACGTATCGTTGGGAAGCACGATGCCGGAATCGAACGCGCAGCCTTCACCGTCCTCAAGACAGCCAACGTGCGTAATCGTGTGTTCTGTCGGTGTGGGATTCTCCCATCTGATCGGTGCACCCGTGGACACGGTAGCTGATTTCGGAACGAAGTAGGGCGATCCGCTGTCGATGATGATGGCAGTATAGGGCGGAGTCGCCGATGTTGGCCAAGCCGTCCATGCCATGACCAGCAGCATGGCAATGAAAGTTCGCCTGTAGATGGCGTGTCTCATATCCTGATTTCTGCATAACCATTCTACCATGCCGGTCAAGGAGACAAGTAGGCGCCAATACCGCTCAACTTGGTCAGGAACTGTCTTGACCTGGGAACGGGATTGTACGATTCTTCGCCTTATTTCAACGGTGCTTAGGGAACCCTAGGTGCGCCATTCTTTCATGACAATCCGATTGGTTCTGCTGGCAGTGAGCGGCTGGTTCCTTGGCGTGCTGTCTTTGCCGGCGTCGGCACTCACTCTGACGATGCCGGCCCCCGACGCACAGGTGGCTTCCGGTCAAACGCTTCGGGTTGCCGTTGACGTGGGTCAAGAACTCAATCTGCGACGTCTCCAGTATTATTGGTACCGAATCGACGAAGAACCGCTGGCGTCGCACCAGGCGAATCCGGCGCCGTTTACTCCATCGCAAGACGGCTCTCCGTTTGTCGGCACCGTGGTGGTCCCGGTCGACGCTCTCGGCAGGATGCGACTCTTAGCCGTTGGGGAAGTCGTCAGAGGCCGCATGGAGAGTCATGAGGAATTTGACGAGGTGCTGGTGACCGTGGAGACGACGGCCGAGCTTCAGGCCATAGAGTTCACGGTGCAGAAGCCGTGGAGACTGATGCAGACTGGTAAGCGGGTGATGGTCCCTGCGGTTGGACAATTCAGTGACGGCGTGTCGCGGCCCCTGATCGGGCCGAGTGCCGGCAGTCGTTTCCATTCATCTGATGAGCGGGTCGTGTCGGTGAACGCCCATGGCGTCCTCCAAGTGACGGGCGCGGGCAAGGCGGCTGTTGCCGTCGAGAACCGTGGAAAAACGGGAACGGTCGACGTCATCGTTGAGACGGATGGAGAACCGAATCGCCCGCCGATTGCAGAAGTGGTCAACGAACTGCACGCCAAATCGGGTGATCTTGTGTTGCTTGACGGCCTCAGAAGCCGCGATCCTGATGGCGATCCACTCCACTTCGAGTGGAAGCAGATCCTCGGTCATCGCGTCATCCTCAGCAATGTGAACGAGGCCAAGGCGACCTTCGTGGCGCCGAAGGTTTCAGAGCAGAAACAGTATCAATTTTCCCTGGTTGTGACCGACATGGCCGGCCCGGATACGATCAAGGGAGCAGACAGCGCTCCGGCTGTCGTGACGGTATGGATCACCCCTTGAAGGTAGGGAAAACCCGAGTCCAGACCCCGTTGCAACACTCCGTACATTCATGCTAGATGGAGGCCGCGTCGAGTTCAATGTGCGTCGTGATGAAAGAGGAGAGGATCGATGGCGAAGATGAAGAAGGGGCCGGCAAAAAAGAAAACTGCCAAGGCGAAGGCCAAGCAATCGCGAAAAAAAGTGGCGAAGAAGACGGCAAAGAAACAGACTGCCAAAGCGGCTCCGAAGAAAAAAACCGGCGCCGCACCTGCTCCGTCCAAACCCACGGCTGTGAAAAAGGCCGTGCCCGATGAGGAAACCAGAAAGACTCCCGCGTCCAAGGGAATGCCGGCGATGCCCAAGGACCCCGAACTGGACGAGGAAGAGATAGGAGAGGAGGAGATCGATCTCAGCGGCGAAAGCGAGATGGATGAAGACGTGGAAGAAGACCTCTCTCTGGACGACGACGAGGAAGAGGACGTGGATTACATCGAAAAGACTGACGATCTCGTCGATGATTCCGACGACTATCGGCACTGAACCCTATCGTCTCACCTGACCGAAGCTTCCGGCCTGACAGCTGTCCAGCCTTTCGTCGAAGCCGCCGTCGAGCTGTGGAACACTCCTGACGTTGATGAGCACATGTCGTGAGCGATTTTCTCTTTATTGTTCCAGCGCTGCGTGAGCGGACATCCGAAGCGAGTGCGGACCTTCAGCTGTCACACGGGCTATGGGGATTGTGCACCGCCCTGATTCGATCCAATCTCCAAACCTATCTGGCCCCGGAGTCGCGAGGCTTGGTCTACGTGCTGAAGGTCGGCCTTTGCGCGGAATTCAAACTCATACCTCCGGTGCAGGACTTCTCAGGACTTGATGAGTTTCTCAAGGATGAATTGCAGACGGAAGCCAGGTATGGATTCGTGCGAATCGACGGTGTGAAGCGTTGGACCTGGTCGGCCCATGCCAGTCAGGCGCTCTTGCTGCGCGTGCTGAAGATCCCGGATCAGGCGGAACTGACGCGGAGGCTTGCGCTCGGGATGCATCGGCTGATGCCGGAAGAGTATGAAGCCATCCTCACGGGAATTCGAGAAGGGCTCGCGCAAGGCTGAGCCATCGGCCGTGAGGCGATCAGAGGTTCTTGCCGGTCATGAGCAGATAGGCGTCGTCGATGGTGTCGACTTCCTTGACCGTGATGTTGAGTTGAAAGCTCAGTTCAATGAGATTCCAGTGCGCCGAGTGCAGCTGCCCGCGCGGCACAAGCACGGTGTGATATCCCTCCCGTTTTGCCGCCCGGATCTTATCGGGAATGGCGCCGACCCAACCGATCCGGCCGCCGGGTTCTAGCGTTCCGGTCAGCGCGGTGCCTCGCTGAATACGATCACCTTTGAACGTGGCAATGAATCCCACCGCCATCACGGCGCCGGCGCTCGGACCATCAGTGCCTGTCGGCCGGTATGTGATCCCCTGCACAATCACGGTACCCGTATGCGACAGGCCGGTGGTGCGTTCAACGGCGTAGTCGAAGGCCTGAGCCATCGATCCCAATTGGGTCTTCCCGTAGCGAACACCTGCGATATTCATCTGAAGTTGAACCGGACTTGGAACGGACTTTCTGTCCCAGCCCATCAGCATGATTTCGAAAACGCCGAGGTTATTTTGTCCAATCGCAGCCAGGACGGGAAGTTCGATGTACTCGGCATGCGCGGGGACTGCAGCGGTCAAGAGGAGGGCCGTGAGGAGCGGGCCGATTATCAGCGCCTGTGTGCGCATGGAGACGAGTCTACCAAACCGTCTGTTTGCGTAAAGAAAGTGATGATTTCGTGACTTGCCTTGCGCCAAGGGCATTCCGTATAAGGGCCGTCATGTTCAAGCCGGTATACATCGGCCGCTGGTGGGTGGCGGCGTTCCTTTGTGCATTTCCGGCCCAGGCCACCGCCGGCTGCCTTCTCGACGATGCGGCGCCCGGCGTTCAAGGTCGATTCAAAATTCATCTCAGTGCGTCCTGCACCCAGGCCGAGCGGAACGCTCATGCCGTCAAGGCGTCAACAGTCCTGGCAGCTTTGGCACGAGGACAGACCGTCGATCTGGACGGTGTCGTGATTCACGGCGACTTGGCGCTCGAAACATTGCCTGCGGTCACCGATCCTCCCGCGCTCGACGGGATCGGTCTGCGGGACAAGGAGGTCAGAGTGATCGCCGGCGGGCTGTCCCTCGTGAATTCTACCGTGCAGGGGAAGATTGTGCATCGGTCGGCGGACACAACCCTCGTCTTCAGCGGCCCAGTGACGTTTCGAGGCACGACATTCAAGCAAATGGTAGATCTGTCGCGCTCCGTGTTCACGCAGCCGGTGGTCTTGTCCGGGGCAGTGTTTCTCGCAGAAGGGTATTTCGTGCAAGGTCAGTTTCTCGGGGAGGTGACCGGCGAGAAAACAGCCTTTGGTCCTCACACACGGTTCCACCGCTCCCGATTTCATGGATCGGTGACGTTTGAGCAGTCGGGCTTCAGCGGATTGGCGGAGTTCCTCGAGGTGCGTTTCGACCGTGATGCGAATCTGGCCAGAACCTATTTCAAGCTGGGAACAGGGTTCTCGGGAAGTCACTTCGCCGGATTGGCGGATTTCTCTGAAGCGCTGTTCGACGGCGACGCGTACTTTACCTTTACACGGTTCGATGGGGATGCCTATTTCCGTCGTGCGACCTTTCGGGCCACCGCGGACTTTGACGACGCGCAATTCAACGGCCGTGAAGATTTTTCCAAGGTGTTTTTCGAAAAGGGGCCGCAATTCACGCGAGCGAAGCGTTCCGGCAACGCCCAAAATTTGGGCATTGAGAACCCCAAAATCCAATATGCCATCACTCTCTCCCTCCTCCTCTTCAGCGCCCTGCTGATCGCGTATCTAGTTCGATCCAGGTGACCTATTAACCACAACTAATAGTCCGCCTCTTGCTCGTCTCCCCCAAAGCTGGTATAAAGCGCCTTGTGGATAACCAACTCGACGGGTCCGAACAGACCGAGCTGCCCTACCAGGTCCGTATCGAGAATTTCGAGGGGCCTCTGGATCTGCTCCTCCACCTCATCAAGAAGAACGAAATCAACATTTACGACATTCCCATCGCGATGATCGCTCAACAATATCTGACCTACATCGAGGCAATGAAGGACCTCAATCTTACTGTCGCCGGGGAATTCCTCGTCATGGCCGCCACGCTGTTACAGATCAAATCCAAAATGCTGCTTCCCGTCGAGGAAACCGCCGAGGACGATGAAGACGGACCGGACCCGCGCGAAGAACTCGTTCGACGACTGCTTGAGTACAAGACCTTTAAAGAGGCGGCCCGGCAGTTGGATACGCAGGAGCGGATGTGGCGGGAGATTTACAGCCGGCCGGCTGTCTCGCACGAGACGAGTTCTGAGTCGTCGGATGACGCGATGCTGGACAACATCGGATTGTTCGATCTCGTCGACGCGTTGCAGACCATTCTCAATCGCAATCCCGGCAAGAAGCTGCTGGAAATTATTCCCGATAACCTGACCGTCCGCGACCGGATGAACGCCATTCTGGAAGCTTTGGAAGGACAGGAGTCCATCGGGTTTGAGGCTCTCTTTGAAGCGTCCTGCCACCGGTTGGTGATCATCGTGACCTTCTTGGCGTTGTTGGAGCTCATTCGATTGCGGACCG
>DASTFK010000181.1:0-6033 GCA_035719945.1 Nitrospira sp. | reverse complement strand
TTGATGCGCGACCAGGCCAACTGTAAGAGGGCCTCGGCTTTGGCGGTTTTACGCTCGGACGGCACGTCTTTGACCAATTTCTCGTGCACTTCGATGGAAAGATCCTGATCGAGATTCCACCGGAGCGCGACTCCCCATCGGAAGCGATTGTCGAGCTGCTCGGGTCGAACCTGCGCCAGCGTGCGCAATGCGGGAAGCAGGCGATACAGGTAATCGGCTGTCGTCGGCTGTTCCAGCCCTCCCATCTCCATGTCCAGCGAAAGATCCAGCCGTTCCCCTTGCGCATACACATTCCAATACTGCTCGTTGACCGCCAACGCCAATGCCGGATCCTTCACGTTCAGCTTGTGCGCCTGCACTGCCTCGCGCAGAATCGCGGCATAGAGATCCTTAGTCAGGACCGTCAAGGCTTCCGCTTGGTTTGGATCGATGATCAACACGCGATTCAGCATGGCGACCCGATCACGCAAGCTCGGAAAGCCTGCGGCGCGGGCGGCAGAGGCGACCAGCAATCCGGGCGCGTCTTCGGGACCCCACCACACGACGGAGCCTGTGATCGCCTTGCTGAATTCGGTCACAAAGGGGATGATTTCCTGGGGGATACCGTCGACCGGAGTCCCGTCGTTCACCAAGAGGTTGACCACCGCCGAATCGTTCTGAAATCCATGTTTCTTGAGGCCGGACAGCACGACCCATTGCGTGTTGAGGCTTTTCACAGCACGCCGTGCCGGCTTCACCGTGTTGGTCCATTTGTAGCTGCCAGGCGCTTTCGTGATGGGCGCGGTCAGCGGATCCTGATAGACGACGTTGAGGATGACCAGCGTCGTCGGCACTGAGACTAGCGGCGCATGCGGGCGCACGCGGAAGGACGCATTCGGCAATGGCGTCGTCGAGACCGCGGTCAGGTGAAGGCCGCTGCCAGGAGGCGACAAGCCGATGGCATCCATCACAAAGGCGGATGCCGGATAGTGGTCGAGATCATCACGGAAAAAGGGTAAAGCACCGTTGGAAGGCCAGAGGACGTCCATCCCACTGTCCACTCGAGCCAGGGCCGGTTCATGAACCGCTTTGAGTCCTTGCACACACGTATCAGAGGAGGCATCAGACGGTGCGGGAGAGGCCGCATGTGGCTGTTTGGCGACCAGGAGTCGGTACTGGCACGCGAAGTCGAGATTTCCGGTCTTAATGGGATCGCCCTTTGAGATTGCTTCTGCGTATTGCAAGGCCACGGATGCGGCCGGCGACAGGCCTTTGGACTTTTTATTTGAGGACGCCGCATCGGCAGGCGTCATCGTGAACAGGAGACATGCAGCAACAAGCACTGTGAGAACCGAACCAGGACGTGCAATACCATTAAACCAGATCATGACCAATTCACTCCTTGAATCGAGATAAGAGATAAAGACAGGTACTGTACCACGCGGATTTTCCGGTGCGAAAGGGGCGCCAGGTGACCGGCCGATTACGGCTGCGGGGGACCCGGCGTGGCTGAGCGGGTAAATGTGACCAGAGAGCGGATATAGGCCAGAACAGCGGCCTGGTCTTCCGGGGACAGCCGGTCCTCCCACCCCTCCATCGCGGTGCGGGCTCGTCCCTTCGCAATGATCTTGAGAAGTTCCTGGTCAGACTTAGCTGAGGTCTGGGCGGAAATCAGATTGCCGGGTCGCGGTGACAAGGACGTGGCCTGTTGGCCGTCGCCTTTACCCTCTGCTCCATGGCAGTCGGCGCAATGTCGTTGGTAAATCACGCGTCCTTGCTCAAGGTCCGAAGGAGACAAGGCAGCCGATGCTGAGCCGATGCTGTTGAGGAGCGATCCCAGCACGCCGAGTCCCGCTGCGATCGCCATCTGTCGCCTCACGCGCGCGCCTCCGGCTTCCAGGCTCGGAGAATCTCCTGCCGGAGCCGCGCACGGTCATACGCCGAAAGCGGCGGCGGCTCATGCTGCCGGCACAACTTCACCGTATCGCGAAGCGAGGCGATGAACACTTCGCAGTTTGGACAGGCGCCAAGATGTCGGCGAAACTCGGCGCAAATATCTTCGGGCAGCTCATCATCGATGTAGGCGGACAATTGCCGAAGGATGTTCAGGCATCGCTGTTCACCGTGCTGGTGCGCTTTTTTTCTGGTCATGAACCGGTTTCCTTGGGACGCCATCCCTCGTGCGAGTGATGATCGTCTTGCGCCATCCCGCGTGCGCTCAACTCCCGCCTGACGAACAATCGCGCCCGATGAAGCCGTGTTTTCAGTCCCCGCTCGCTCAATCCCATGATGGCGCCCGCTTCCCCTGCAGACAAACCTTCCATATCTCTCAGCACCAGCGCCATGCGGTATTTCTTGGGCAGTTTATTGATCGCCTGTTCCAGCGCTTCACGCAATTCCTTGTTCTCGAGCGCCTGCTGAGGCGTCAACCCGTCGATCGGAATCTGCAGGCGGAACTCACCCTCCGAACTGGGGACAAACTCCTCGAGTGAAAGCTCACGCTCAGGGGCTCCCTTGCGTTTTCGGCGCATGCGCAGGCACGCACGGGAGGCGATGGTGTAGAGCCATGTAGAAATTTTGGCATCGCCGCGAAACTGTCGGAGCCCTCGATAGGCATTCAGGAACGTTTCCTGGACCAGATCCTTTGCCGCCTCATCCTCGCCGCATAGCCGATGGGCATAGCGGTAGACCAGATCGACATGTTCTCGGTACAGCTTATCAAACGTCTCGGGGGATTGTGGAGGACCAGGAGCGGGGCGTGCCATGGTCAGGCGAGTCTAGGGAGTGAAGGGCGACCCTGTCAAACACAGGTAAGCGTTATGCCGCCGGCTTGGTGGCCTTGCGCACCTCGACCGTGACGCGGCCATCATCGACATGCAGGGTCAGGGATTGTCCGACCTTCACGGGAGGGATGCCGATCTTGGCGTTGACCATCACGACGCCGACGGGGGTCCTGATGAACACGAAGTTGGATTTTGTCTTGGACACTGAACCGGAGAGGAGCACGTGAGCCGGCGATCCTGAAGGCGGTGCCTGACTGATCTGTAGATCAAATTGCAAATCATGAACGCCAATAATGGTTTGGGACTCATCGACTTCCACGGTCACTTGGTCGCCTTCATGGTGCGTGCCGAGCTTCGCTTCCTGCGTTCCGTAGTGTACCGTCTGTTCGCCCTCGGCGGACCAGTAGCGCAGTGTTTTCGACGAATCCGGCCCGGGCGTCATTGGTCCGCCGAGATAACGGTGGACGAGCGACCCGTCGTTTCGGCGGCGGATCTCGACGACGTGATGGCGTTCGTGCACCCAGAACGAGACTTCATGGGAGCCTTTCAAATCCTTTAGCGTGGTTTTCGAGCTGAGCGTCAACAGGCCGACCGGCGTCTTGAGAAAGACAATACCGGACTTGGTCCGCCAGACCGCGCCTTTCAGCGTAATGGAAGGATCAACTTCCACCGGTCCTGCATCGGATGATGGTTGAGACTCTGTTGCCGGCGTTTCTACAGGCGCAGCGGGGTCACTGGCCTGAGGCGGTTCCGCGGCTGCTCCGAGGTTGTGAAGCATTCCGACGGCGATTACGGTTGCTAGGCAAGACCGTCGAAGCCAAGAGCTCCAGCGCGTATCTCGAGCAGGACCATTCATATGAGTGGACGCACAAAATTGTTCATGTCGGCGGGGGGCCGCCGGCGGTCCTGGGACTTAACCATGATGATGTGGAGGAGTCAAGCCGAAAGCCGCTTCACAGGGTCCGGCTACTTTTTTCTGACGACAAGGCGCATGGGCGTACCCGAAAATCCGTAGGTCTCGCGGATTTGGTTCTCAAGAAAGCGAAGGTACGCAGCGGTGATATTCTCCGGATGGCCGACGAAGAGCGCAAAGACCGGAGGGTGGACCGCGACTTGGGTCATGAACGCGGCGGTCGTGATTTGCGCCGGCTTCCCTTTACGGGACGGCAAGGGATGAACGGCGAGAATGTTCTGCAGAAACTGATTGAGTTGTCCGGTCGGGATGCGGGTTGAATATGACTTGTACACCTGGTCGATTATGGGAAACAGGCGCCGCACGGAATCGGGTTTCACCGCCGCGCCGAACAGGACCGGCGCCCAGGCCAGGAACGGGAAGCGCCGCTTGAGGTCTTTTTCAAATGTCTGATGGGCCTGCGCGTCGCCTTGGCGCAAGTCCCATTTGTTTACCAACAGGATGCAGGCGCGGCCCTGCCGAATCACAATGCCGGCGATCTTGGTGTCCTGCTCGGTGATCCCTTCCTGCGCGTCGAGCAGGAGCACGGCCACATCTGATCGCCCGATTGCCCGCAGCGCACGCGCCACACTGTAGCCTTCGATCCCGCGGTCGATTTTTCCTCTCCGCCGGATGCCGGCGGTGTCCGTCAACAGATAGCGGCGGTCATCGTAGGCGACCAGCGAGTCGATGGCATCCCTGGTCGTGCCGGGCACATCACTGACGACCGCCCGGTCCTCGCCCAGCACCGCATTGAGGAGCGTAGACTTGCCCACGTTCGGCCGACCCACGATCGCGATTCTGGGCATGGCGGTGGGGGCTGAGGCTTCGTCGGAGGAGGGGAGCAGAGCGTACATCGCATCGAGCAGTTCGGCCACGCCGAGGCCATGCTCAGACGAGATGGGATACAGATGCTCCACGCCAAGCTGATAGAATTCCGCAACCAGCGTCTCCACCTTCGGCGTATCAATCTTGTTCACGGCCACCAACAGCGGCTTTGTCGTCCCACGCAACAGGCGGACGACTTCCAGGTCCTGCGGCATCAGGCCGGTCCGGCCGTCCATCAGCAGCACCAGGATATCGGCTTCGGCAATGGCCAGTTCGGACTGGCGTTTGATCAAGGCCATCATGCCTTCCGAGGCGGAAGGTTCCAGCCCTCCCGTATCCACAAGCCGAAACGGCCGGTTCCGGTAATTGGCCTCCGCATAGTTCCGATCTCGTGTGACGCCAGGCACGTCGTCTACGATCGCCGTTTTCTTTCCCAAAATGCGGTTGAACAGGGTCGATTTACCGACATTCGGCCGACCGATGATGGCAACGGTGGGCAGGGGGGCCGAGAACTCGATAGGGAGCGTCGATGGTGAAGACATAAGATCTCGATCGAAACCGTGGGTTGGGACCGTAACACAGGGTTTTTCTCAAAGACAACCTGCCTCGTGTTCCGCTCGCCGCTTCGATATACTCTGCGTGATGAGCCAACGCCCCGCCCCAGGTACTGGGTCCGTTCTCAATTGGGATCGCATCGATGATGTCCTGATCGATATGGATGGGACGTTGCTTGACCGCCACTTCGACAACTTTTTCTTCGAAGAAGAGCTGCCCCGCCGCTACGCGGTCATGCAGGGGTTGTCTTTCGACGCGTCACGTGAACGGTTGATGGCGATGTACCGGTCGGTGGAAGGGGAGCTGGCCTGGACCGACTTGCATTACTGGAGCGGCCGCGTCGGAATCGATGTCGTCGCCATGCACCGGGAATTGCAGCATCTGATCGGCTTTCTGCCGGGTGCCGAAGACTTCTTAAAAGCCGTGCGCACCAAAGGCAAACGCCTGATCGTACTGACAAATGCCCATGAGGCAGGTGTCGCCGTCAAATCCGCCAAAACCGGTCTTGACCGCTACGTGGATCGGATCGTCGATGCGTTCGAAGTGGGCTACCTCAAGATGCGGCCGGAATACTGGCCGGCGTGTCGCAGGTTGGTTGGATTCGACCCGAGCCGCTCTCTCTATGTTGACGACGACGAGACCTGCCTGGCTGCTGCCAGGCAGTACGGCATCGCCACAATTATTCATAGCGCGAAATCCAGTTCGCAGTTACCTCCCGTACGGTCCTCCAATTTCGCTTCCGTCGAGCACCTACCAGCGCTGTTGAACGGCAGCCGTTGAGCGTGTTCATCAGCTGCGTTCTGTTCCGCCTCCGGACACGTCCATTATCCTCAACAATACATGCAATTTGTGCCGCCTTTGGAGAATGGAAATACAACTACACGCGGGTCAAGTTCGACTAGACGCCTACGGCCTTTTTCCATACGGACGCCACCT
>DASTFK010000180.1:0-6505 GCA_035719945.1 Nitrospira sp. | reverse complement strand
GCTGGGCCACGGAGTGATTGCGTCCGACGCCGCGACGGCGATCATCGACGCGGTGCGCCTCGCTCCGGCCAGGCTTTCGCCGGTCGAGATCGTGGAAGCGGCCCATCAGGCGGCAAAACCCACGAGGGGGGCGGCATTCGGCGTTGCGGTCCTTGACGAAGCGGACGGGGTCGTTCGGTTCGCCGGGGTCGGCAATATTGCGGCGGTGGTGGTGAACGGTGCCGCCCGACGGCATCTCGTCTCTCATAACGGCATCATCGGCCACGAGTACCGCAAACTCTCCGAGTTCTCGCATCCCTGGCAGGCCCAGTCGGTGTTGCTCCTGCACAGCGACGGCATTGGAACCCAATGGGACCGCGAGCGCTATCCCGGGCTTCTCGCACGAGACCCCAGCCTCATTGCGGCCGTGCTCTACCGCGATTTCAAGCGCGGCCGTGACGATGCCACCATCGTTGTTCTCAAGGGGCGAAGCACAGACGGGCTTCAATAGGAGACCTATGCCCCAAAGCATCAGTCTCGTCGAAATCAACTATGAAGACGATGTGGTGACGGCGCGGCAGCGGGCGCGGCTGGTGGCGCGCCTGCTCTCCTTCGACGAGCAGGACCAGACCAGGATCTCGACCGCCCTTTCGGAAATTGCGAGATTCTTCGTGCACCCGAACAAGGGCGGCCGCATCGACTTTCAACTCGAAGGCGCTACCGCGCCACAAGTATTGCTCATCACCATTAGCTCGACGCGAGGCACAGGCGCCAAGGTTCGTGCGGGCGCTGGCGGGAACGGCGGACCACTCGGCCCAGAGTGGGAATCGGCACTCATCGCGGCCCAGCGCTTAATGGATCAGTGCGAGGTCAGATCGCATGTGCCCGAGGAGTACGTGATACGACTGGCGAAGATTCTTCCCCCGCGAGCGCCGCTCGTTACGGGCAAGACATTGGAGAAAGTCATCAAGCAGTTGGGGAAGCATGAACCCCAGAATCCCATCGAAGAGATCCGACAGCAAAACCTGGAATTGCTCAGAGCCTTGGAGGAGTTGCACGAGCGGCAACAGGAGCTGATCCGCCTCAACGGCGAACTGGAAGACACCAATCGTGGCGTGGTCGCACTCTATGCCGAGCTGGATGAAAAGGCGGGGCATTTACGGCGCGCGGACGAAATGAAATCGCGCTTCCTCTCCAACATGAGCCATGAATTCAGAACGCCGGTGAATGCGATCCTCGCCTTGTCGCACTTGCTGCTCGAGCACACCGACGGGGAGCTCAACAGCGAGCAGGCCAAGCAGGTCACCTATATCCGCAGGAGCGGAGAGGACCTGCTGGAACTCGTCAATGATTTGCTGGATTTGGCCAAGATTGAGGCGGGCAAAGTCACTGTCAAGGCTTCCGAGTTCGAGGTGGTGAATCTCTTCAGCGCCTTGCGCGGTATGCTGCGGCCACTCCTGGTCTCGAACGTCGTGAATCTCGTCTTCGACGAGCCGGTGGGGATTCCGCTCATGCGGACCGACGAAGGCAAGGTGTCCCAGATCCTCAGGACTTTCATTTCGAATGCGATCAAATTCACCGAGCGGGGAGAGGTGCGTGTGGCCGCAACGCTGACGGCAAACGGGCGCTCGGTCGCCTTTTCCGTGGCCGATACGGGCATCGGCATTGCGCAGGAAGATCAAGGACGCATCTTCGAAGAATTTTCCCAGCTCGATCATCCGATTCAACAGCAGGTCAAGGGTACGGGTTTGGGACTTCCACTTTGCCGGAAACTGGCTCAGTTGCTTGGCGGATCGGTGGAGGTCAGTAGCCGCCCGGGCGAGGGGGCAACGTTCATTGCCACCATTCTCGTGAATTACGCTGTCAATGACATCGAACGGGCCGAGTCGATCGAGTCGGTTCAGGTGTCGGAAGAAGACAAGAGGCTTCCCGTGCTGATCGTAGAAGACGAACCCGAAACGCGTCTCTTGTACGAGAAGTATCTGCGCGACACGCCGTTCAGGCCGATCCCGGCCGGCAGCATCAGGCAGGCCCGTGAACAGTTGCGCCAACACCCCGTCGTGGCGGTCGTGCTCGATGTGCTCTTACCCGATGAGCCCGCCTGGCAGTGGCTCGTAGAGCTCAAGCGTGAAGCGGCGACGTCGAAGTTGCCGATTTTCGTTGTGTCGAGCGTAGAGGATCCGAGGAAAGCTCTCGCGCTCGGGGCAGACGACTATTGCCTCAAGCCTCTGCGTCGTACGTGGCTGCTCGAACGACTGCAACGGGTGACGAAGATCGCCGGCGATTCGTCAAAGGATCTTCCGCTGGTGCTGATCATCGACGATCAGGAAACCGACCGGTATATCATCCGCCATCACCTCGACGGATTCGGCTGTTCCATCGTCGAAGCGATCGGAGGCGAGCACGGATTGCAGTTGGCTCGTCAACTGAGGCCGGCCTTGATTTTGTTGGATCTCAACATGCCCGGGATGGACGGCTTCGAAGTCCTTGCGCAGCTGGCTGAAGATCCCGTCACGTCTCCACTTCCCGTGATGATTATCACCTCACAAGTCCTGGCTCCGGAGCAGTATCGGGCGCTTACACATGCCCGTGGAGTGCTCCTGAAACATGAATTGTCTCCGGCCGTCTGGCAGCGGGCGTTCCACGAAGCGGGAGTGGGATATCTCGAGCTGGCCGACCCGGAAACGACCAAGCCTGCGTAGCCAATCGTATTTTCGAAAGGTAAGCCTACAAGTGTCGTGACGTGGTCGTGCTCCGTCTATGGCGTATGACCGTATCCGGCGGCCCACGCAATGTCGACGATCTGTCTGGTGGACTCAACGGCTGGAATCACATCGTCGAACATCGTGCTGTAGGAATCCTGCATCAGGGATTGGAATTCCGGGAATTGCGCAGACGGCACGCCGGCCAGGGTTGCCAGCGACACGAGATATTCGCCGGAGCCGCGGGAAATGTCCGAACGGAGATTGTCGTACGACGACGCGGTGAACACTTGCAGGCGTTTCTTTGCCCGCACGGGATTCTGGGCGCCTCCCGCACCTGGTGTCGTGCTTGAAGTGAAGTCCGTGACCGCTCTGGTGATGTCTGCCGCGGCAGCGGTTGTCCCATTGGTGATGTCAGTGGTCGCGACAAAGGGGGCCTCCAACAGTTCGGTCGTCGCATTCGTGACGCATCCGTAGGAGGTTAACAAGACGCCGATGCACAGAGCAGCCCGCCAATCTACGGTTCTCATTTGCTCCTCCTCATGAACCTCTAAGTATTGACATACCTGGTTGAGCGTCCGGATACGCCTGGGAAGACCCCCTAAGTTTGAATCTGGTGTTGGATGGATGAAGAACCCAGCACATGGAAATGATTGCTCGAAATAGACTAGGGTCCTTCCCAGGCTTGCCTCCTGCACTGGAGTGATAAATCTGGAATTTGAAAATGAGGAACGAGTCTGCGCTCTATCCTCACGTCCACGTTTCACAACCACACCACAGATTTGAGTTCAAATGACCATTACGACTTCTTCCATCAATGTCATCGGCGGGCACGCAACGTCTCCCACGACCTGGCAGATGACGCTGGGCGCACAGGTGGAACCGGTCGGGGTCCGGTTTCGTGTCTGGGCTCCGAAACGCGCTCGCGTGGACGTCGTCCTTGAAGACGACGGACGCAGCTTTCCCCTGCTGAAAGACGAGGCGGGCTATTTCTCTGGTCTCGTGCCCATTGCCACGGCAGGCATGCGATACCGCTATCGGCTGGATAACGGAGAAGCCTATCCGGATCCCTGTTCACGCTATCAACCCGAGGGCCCCCACGGGCCTTCGCTTATCATCGATCCCTCGGCGTACGAGTGGCGCACCCAACGATGGTCCGACGTGCGCATGCCCGGCCAAGTCATTTACGAACTGCATGTCGGCACCTTGACGCCAGAAGGCACGCTCGATTCTGTGATCGGCCAGCTCGATGAATTGAAAAAATGCGGGGTGACGATCATTGAGTTGATGCCGTTGGCCGAGTTTCCCGGCCGGTGGAACTGGGGATATGACGGAGTCGACCTCTTCGCGCCAGCGCATGTCTATGGGGACCCCCAAGCGCTTAAGCGCTTTGTCGATGCCGCGCATGCACGGGGGCTCGGCGTCGTTCTGGACGTGGTCTACAACCACTTCGGCCCCGATGGGAACTATCTGCCCGTGTACAGCGACCAGTATCTGACGGACCGTCATCCCAACGAGTGGGGACAAGCCATCAACTATGACGGGCCAGGATCGGCGGGCGTCAGGGACTTCGTGGTGCAAAACGCCTGTTACTGGATCACAGAATTTCGGCTTGATGGACTGCGCCTCGATGCCGTGCACGCCATCTACGACGACAGCCCCGTGCATGTCCTGGCGGAGCTCTCTCAGAAGACGCGAACTGCGGCTGGCGAGCGATCGATTGTCCTGATTGCGGAATGTGAATCGCAACTGATCAAGACGGTCCGGCCGGTCGGCGACGGCGGATGGGGTTTGGATGCCGTATGGAGCGACGACTTCCATCATATCTGCCGGGTCGCCCTGACAGGACGAAGCGAGGCCTATTACAGCGACTATCGCGGGACGGCGCAGGAACTGCTCTCGGTCATCAAGCGGGGATTTGTCTTTCAAGGGCAGCGCCATGACTGGCAAAAGAAGCCGCGGGGCACGGTGGTCAGAGACCAACCGGCACACGCGTTCGTCTTCTACCTGCAGAATCACGATCAGGTGGCCAACCACCTGCGCGGCGATCGCATTCATGCCATGGTCCCCCCCGCCCGCTACCGGGCGTTGGTTGCGCTGGCATGGCTCGCACCGGAAACGCCGATGCTGTTCATGGGCCAGGAATTCGGCGCGTCCACTCCCTTCCTGTTTTTTGCCGATCACCATTCCGATCTGGCGGCGAAGGTCTACGAAGGACGCAAAAAGTTTCTCACCGAGTTTCCAGAGTATGCGACGCCTGAGGCGCAGAAGGCTGTACCGGATCCGGCGGACGATTCGACGTTTGAACGCTCGCGCCTAGATCTGTCTGAACGGACGCGGCATGCGGCGATCTACCGGCTGCACCAGGACTTACTGCGCCTGCGCCGCGAGGACCAGGTCCTGGGCCGGCAAGACCGGTGGGCGCTGGACGGCGCCGTGCTGGGGACTCATGCGTTGGTGCTGCGATATGGCGCTCCGATGGACGATGATCGGCTGTTGGTCGTCAATCTGGGGGCCGACTTACATTTTGTTCCTGCGCCGGAACCGCTGTTGGCTCCGGTCGAGGGTGGATCCTGGATCCTGCAATGGTCGAGCGAGCATCCGCGCTACGGCGGTTCCGGCATCATCAATCCGCTGTCTGATAAGGGATGGCACATTCCCGCCGCCAGCGCGACGCTGTTTCGAGCCGAGAAATCCTAATTTGGAGTGTTCGGAGGGATGGCAACCACGGCCGCAATTCCCAGCATCCTGGGCACGATGACGGACGATCCCTCTTCGCTGCTGGCCAAGGAATGGCTGGTCACGAACGGGATCGGGGGGTATGCATCGAGTTCGCTGCTCGGCATCGCCACGCGGCGCTATCACGGCGTGTTTGTGCCGGACCTGCCTGGGCGCGGCCGTACGCTGCTCATCCCGCGTCTCGACGACACCGTCGAATGGGGGACGCGGACGGTGCTGCTGTCAGGTGCGGAATATGCGGACGGACGGATCGAGCACGACGGCGTTCTGTACCTGAAAGACATCAGGCGCGAATGGCAGACACCAGTGTGGACGTTCGATCTCGGCGAGTCGGTGCTCGAGAAGCGGATCGTTGCGCCTCACGGGCAGAACACGGTCTATGTGCAATACCGCTGCCTCAACGGCTCGATGCGCCTGCACCTGAGGCCATACGTGACGTACAGGATGCACGACGCGATGCTGGGGGAAGGCCAGACGGATGTCTTCCCTCTGACGATCAGCAACGGACGGTACGAGATTCCTCTGCCGCAAGGCGCGCCAGGTCTCAAACTGTGTGTGCGGCCTCGGAGGGGCGTCTTTGTTGCAGAGGAAGTCATCAGCGAAGACGTCTCGTATCGGGTGGACCGCGACCGCGGCTCCGAGCACATCCAGGATTTGTTCAGTCCCGGCTACTTCACCGTCGATCTGTGCGATGGTCAGAGTGTGGCGTTGGTCGCCAGCGTCGAGGCGTGGGACATGCTCGACATCGACTGCGACGAGATTCTGCAGGCCGAGCAGCGCCGTTTGGAACAGCTGGTGTCGATGGCTTCGGATCTCCAGAAGGATGATTTCGCCAAGCAGCTTCAGTTGGCCGCCGACCAGTTCATCGTCCAGCCTGGCGCCCGCCCCGAGGAGCAGGCGTTGGCGCAGGCGTCGGGTGACCAGGTGAGGACTATTATTGCAGGCTATCACTGGTTCGGCGATTGGGGACGTGACACGATGATCAGCCTGGAAGGCTTGACGCTTTCAACCGGCCGGCCGCAGGAAACGAAGGCCATTCTGCGCACATTCGCCCGCTACATCCGGGACGGCCTCCTTCCGAATCT
>DASTFK010000179.1:0-10193 GCA_035719945.1 Nitrospira sp. | reverse complement strand
CGGCGGTAGGTCGGAGGCGCGGACACGTTCAATCAAACGGTGAAGCGTGTTGGCCAGCTGCGAGGCTTCGAGGAGGCGCCGTGAGCGTTCCCACTCCTGGCCTCGTTGTTGGAGGTGCCTGGTGATCTGCGAACGAAATTCTTCAAGGAACTGGTCTTGGGAGGTCATCAACGCGTCGAAGCGACAATCGGCAGTCTTGCGATGGTCAAGCGTTGGCAGCATAACGGCCGCATCGCCACCGGTCAAGATTGGTTGTCTTGCCGAGCCCAGACGCGTGTGTTAGGAACAAAGACAGATTGTTGGAACAGCGATGATCCGGCGACTATCACAACCTGTCGTAGCGGTCGTTTTGGCCTGTTCGTTCCTGATCTCAGTCGCCTGCGCCGGGATAGAGCCCTCTGCCTCGTCCGGTCCTGTAATTGAGGCGGCGACCAGTCTCCGATCCGGGCAGATCATCGATACGGCGAATGAACAATCGATTTCCATTGAAGAACTCGTACGCCGCCTGCTTCAAGAGGAGGTTGTCTACCTGGGTGAAGAGCATCATAACCGCTTTCACATCGAGACGGCCCTGTCGCTTTTGAACGGCCTTTCTCGGGCAGGCCGTCGTCCGGTCGTGGCCATGGAAATGTTCGGTTGGGAGAGTCAGCCCTTGCTGGACCGCTATGTCCAAGGCAACGACCTGACCCGTCAGGATTTTCTCAGTCAGATCGGATGGACTCAGAACTGGGGAGGCTCGTTCGAAACCTATGAGCCGCTGGTCATCTTTCCGAAAACGGAGCATCTGCGCTTGGTGGCGCTTAATCCTCCGAAACCTCTCGTGAGACTCGTGGCAAAAAAAGGCCTCACGCAGGCGCGCCACGAGGAGGATTGGACCCGCTGGAACATGCAGGAGGAAACGATCGTCGACGATCCCTCTTACCGTCAGAAAATTTTCGAGCAATTGCGTGCGTGTCACGGCGGAGGCTCCGACGACATGTACCAGACGATGTACGAAGCGTCGATGGTTCGCGATGAGGGCATGGCGAAGACCATCGTCAGCCTGGTGGAAGCACTGCGCGGCTCCGCAGATCCCGCGGCAGGACCTGTCGTCAGCTACACGGGGGGAGGACACGTGCAATACAACCTGCCGGTTCCTCAACGAGTCGCCCGGCGCCTATCCGGCACGATTCGACAGACCAGCATCTACATGACCTCGTACGACGAGGGACGTCGGGAGGAGCTGCGGGAGATGCTCACCAGCAGGATCGCCGATTATATCTGGCTCACGCCGGTCAGCGAGGGGGGGATGCCTCGACGCTGCCGCTGACGTCCACCAGCCGTGCGGTTAAGATCGCTACTCTTCTTGACACTTTCGGCGCGGCGTTTCACACTAGGCTGCACTATGGTGAGGAAAGCTGGACGAGAATTCGCCTAGCGCATGGAGCATCGTCGCATGCGGAACAAGATTCCTTGTTCGGCGGAACGCTTAAGCCTTCTCGATCCCCCTATGATCCAAGGGGTGGTTGACCGGAATGCCTTCCACTTAGGAACTCAGTACCTGTCGGAAAACCGCGTACGCATCGTCGAGGCGGATGAAGCCCAGATCTCTTCGGCGGTCATCGGCAATTCGGGCCTCTATGAGCAGACCATCCGGCTGAAGGACGGTCACCTGGTATCCAAGTGCAGCTGTTCTTTGCCGGAAGAGCCCATGTGCCGGCATTGCGTTGCGGTACTCTTGGAATACCATCGCTGGGTTCAGCCTCGAGCCAAGAAGTTCAAACCTTCTCCGCCCGCTACCTCCGAGACTCCCCACGCGAACTCCACCATGTTGTCGAGTGTGTCCGCCGATTTGCGGTTGAGCGAGGTTCTGGGGTTCATTGAATGGTTGCAGCCGGCGATGAAGGCCTTAGAGAAGGGGCAGACGCTGCCGGATGCATCGGGATTGAGTGGTGACCTTGCGGCTTGGACGCAGATCATCCGCAATTTGGATGAGCGCCGTCGTGAAAGCGAAGAAATTCAGCTGACCCTCGAGTCGGAACAACGCGACCGCGAGGCGTATGTCCAGCGAATGACTCAGCAGCTTCAGGCGTCCATGACAGAGGTCAAGGCAGCCCAAACGCAATTGCAACAGCTTCAGCAGGAAGTCGTGGGCTACCAGGACATGTTTACGAAGGTGGCGGAAATCGCGTCGGAAGTGGGCGGCTATGACAGCCAGATCAAGACCATTGCCGGTGAACTTATCTCCAAGGGCACACAGCTGGATAAGCTTGCTACGTCGTTCAGGGAAGTCGCCGCAGCCCTCAAGACCATCACCAAATCAAGTCCCACCCCCTAAGCCTTTTCTTTCCACACGTTCTTGGTTCCGACCGTCGTTCCGTCCCTTGCCCCTTGCGTCCGATCCGACGATTTCAGTACAATGCGGCCTCGTTTTTTCCATCACTTGGAGGAGGGTTTCACATGAGCAAGGTGCTTGGACAGGTCAGTACCGTTGCGGCGACGCTCTTGATCGGCGCTTCCGTTGCGTTCGCGAACGAACCCAAGGGTGGGGCCCCGGACTACAGCGGTGTCACCACCATTTATTACTCCTTCATCGGGTTGGTGCTCGCATACGGCGTCTACGATACGTTCTTCAAGAAAAGCTGAGCGTCACTCTTCTTTTGTCGATCGTCCCCGGGCTCCAGGCTCCGCCGGTAAGCTCGGGGTGTTCCTCTGTGGTATCCGCCGGTCCTCACGTCAGTTCCTTCCGTTGAGCAGCGGCTTCACCGTTTCCAACACCTTGTCGGCGATAATGCGGTAGCCCTCGCTTGTGGGATGAATGCCGTCGGCTTGGTTGAGCGACGCCGACCCGGCCACGCCATCGAGAAAAAACGGAATTAGCGTCAAGCGATACTGCTTGGCGAGGGCCGGATAGATCGCCTCGAAACCTTTCGTATACTCTGTGCCGTAGTTCGGAGGGAGCTTCATTCCCGCGAGAATCACCGTGACAGACGCAGCTTGACACCGCTTGATGATCCGCTCGAGGTTCGCTTTGGTCTCATCAAGCTTGAGCCCGCGAAGCCCGTCGTTTCCCCCCAGCTCGAGGATCACGAGATCCGGGCGGCTTTTGAGCACCCAATCCACCCGTCGCACGCCGCCCGCTGTCGTGTCTCCGCTCACCCCTGCATTGATCACCCGATAGCGGAGGCCCTTCTCGTCCAATCGACGCTGTAACCGTGCCGGGTACGCCTCTTCCGCTGCAACGCCGAGCCCCGCAGTGAGACTGTCGCCGAACGCCACGATCCGTGGCCTATCATCATCGGCAACGGCCGCCGATGAATGGCCGATGACCCACGTGATGAGCCACAGCGTAAGAAACAGCGGCTTGGCGAAGGCGTTGAGAAGTTCTCTGGCTGGCATCGGACTTCAGTATAATACCATCTGATCCTCAACCGAAGTGTGCAAGGAGCGCTGCTCATGATTGTGGTGCAACATCTGTCCATGCGTCTGACTGCCGCCGGCCGACCGGTCACTATTCTCGACGACGTGACACTGGAGATTCCCTCGAAACAAACGGTGGCCATCATGGGTCCATCGGGGAGCGGAAAGTCGACCTTGTTGGGATTGATGGCCGGCCTCGACCGGCCGACGGCGGGGGCGATCACGCTGGACGGTACCGAGATTACCTCGTTGTCCGAAAGCCGAATGGCCAAGTTCCGGCGCGCGAAGATCGGCTACATCTTTCAGTCCTTCCATCTGATTCCCACACTGACCGCTTTGGAAAATGTACTCGTCCCGTTGGAACTGTCTGGGAACGCCGCTGCGAGGGACCAAGGCATCGAATTGTTGCAGACCGTGGGGTTGGGCAACCGGATCGACCACTACCCGGTCCAGCTCTCCGGAGGTGAACAGCAACGGGTCGCCGTGGCACGAGCCTTTGCCTGCCGACCCCCGATCCTATTGGCTGACGAACCGACGGGGAACCTGGATTCACAGACTGGGCACCACATCATGGATCTTGTACTGGCCCTTCATCGTGATTACGGGACCACCTTGGTACTGGTCACGCATGACCGTGCCATCGCGAGCTTGATGCATCGGGTGATCGCTCTACGGGATGGGCGCATCGAGTCCGACGAAATCCTTCCCCGAACCGGACCTGGCGAGAACGCGTCGTGAGCCTCTTCATGTTCCGCATGGCCTGGCGTGAAACTCGGGGGGCCTGGCGCCACTTTCTGTATTTTTTGGTCTGCATCGCGATTGGGGTCAGCACGCTGGTCGGCGTGTCGCTCTTTGCCGCTCATGTGGAGCACGCCGTATCCAGACAGGCCAAGGGCTTGCTCGGAGGCGATCTTGAGATCCGCTCCTCCCATCCCTTGAGCGCTGAAAGCCGGACGGTCCTCGACATACTCGACCAGCGAGGCGTTACCCGAACGCATATCAGCGAGTTGGTGGCCATGGCCGCCCGCACCACGAGGGAGGCCACGACCGCTCAAGCGACACAGATTGTGGAACTCAAGGCCGTGGAGCCTGGGTATCCCTTGTACGGTGCCTTGAAGATCGAGCCCTCACTACCTTTGGATCGCCTGCTGCATCCGGATCGGTCACAGTGTGAGGCGCTTCCCTGCCATGGCGCGGTGGTACAGGAAGCGCTGCTGCTTCGCATGGGACTTGCCATTGGGGATCGCTTCAAGATCGGGAAGACGGAATTTCTGATCACAGGGCTGGTCCGCACCGAGCCAGATCGAATGGCCAATGCCTTCAGTCTGGGTCCACGTGTCATCATCTCAGCGGCAGGCCTGAAATCGTCGGCATTGGTGCAGCCGGGCAGCCGGATCCGTGAACGGGAACTGCTCCTGCTGCCTCCTCAACTGCCGCTCGAGCCGTTGCGCGCGGAACTACGCGGCCGTTTGGCTGCCGATCACGTGCGTGTCTCCGGCTATCGCGATGCTCAACCTCAGCTTAAGCAGTTTCTCGAACAGTTGTCCCGCTACCTGGGACTCATCGGCTTGACGGCCTTGTTCATTGGCGGCCTCGGCGTGGCCATGTCGATCAATGCCTTCATGCGGGAAAAATTGAAAACCATCGCGATCCTGAAAACTCTCGGTGCCGATTCGTCCGTGCTGATTGGGGCCTATGTGCTGCAGGCGATCGGGCTGGGGTTGATCGGGAGCGGGGCCGGGATGCTGCTCGGCATCCTGCTCCAGCGCGTGCTTCCGCCATTAGTGGCTGGGGCGTTCGTGACCGATCTGCTTGATCAAGTGGGCGCATCCACGGAACTTTCGGCTGTTTCGATCGGCCCGCTTCTCAAAGGCGGCGCGTTGGGATTGCTCACCACGCTGCTCTTCTCGCTCTGGCCTCTGTTGCGAGTTCGGGACGTCGCTCCTTCAGCGATTTTCCGGCGCGAGGTAGATCAGGATACAGGCGGCTCCTCATCCAGGTCGTTCTGGAGAGTCAAAATAGGCTTGCAGGACCGGTTTGGTCTGACCACCGCCGGCGCCCTTATCGTCGGACTTGCCGCCTTATCCGTCTGGCAGGCCGGTTCATGGCGGGTTGGCGGCTGGTATATCGGCGGGGTAGTCCTGGCCATCCTCACATTGCTCGGCTGTGCACGGCTGATGGTGTCAGGTCTGCGCCTGATACCCAAACCTGCCTCCCTCACGCTGCGCTATGCGATAGGCAATGTGTTGCGGCCCGGCGGACATACAGCGGGGATACTCGTGGCGATTGGGCTGAGCGTGATGGTCATCGTCACGGTTTCCTTGGTCGAGCGTGCGTTGCTTCGACAGGTCGGCGAAACCCGGCCGGTGGATGCGCCGACATTCTTCTTCATCGATCTGCAGCCGGATCAAACAGCAGGTTTTACCAAGTTGATCGCCGAGCGAACGGCCGGGCGCAGACCGGAGATGACCCCGCTCGTGCGCTCTCGACTCCATGCCGTAAACGGCGAAGAAGTGAAAGTCGACGAGGAACGGGACCAAGAGGAGCGGCGCGAAGAGGGCAAGGAAGAACGACGAAAACAGTGGTATCTCTCGCGGGAGTACGTGCTGACGTTTCTGGAGCAGCTCCCGAAAGGGAACGAGATTATTCGCGGCGAGTGGTGGCAGCCTGGACAGCGCTTCGCCGCGCCGCAGGTGTCGATCGAAGAAGAGGCGGCACATGCCCTGGGACTGGATGTGGGGTCTCAACTCGAACTGGATATTCAAGGGGCCACGATCCGTGCCGAGGTATCAAGCATTCGCAAGGTGGATTGGGGGAACTTTTCCACCAACTTTTACATGATACTGTCGCCGGGATCGCTTGACGGCGCCCCGGTCACGTATGTGGCGACGATCCGCGTCGACCCTGACCAGGAAGTTCCGCTGCAGCAGGCTGTGGTCGAGGCGTTTCCGAACGTCAGTGCGATCCACGTCGGTGACGTCCTCCGCAACTTTGCAAACGTGCTGGATCGCCTCGCCCTGGCCATTCGAGCCGTCGCGCTGTTCTGTGTCGTGACGGGCGGGCTGGTGATGGCGGCGGCGCTGGCGGCAACCAGATACCGGCGGCTCTATGAATCTGTGATTCTGAAGGCGGTGGGCGCCACCCGCGGCCTGATCGCGAGGACATTTGCTGCCGAGTATGCGCTGCTCGGGTGCATCGGCGGGACGCTAGCGGTGGGATTGTCGAGCGCGTTGTCGTGGCTGGTGTTGACGCACATCTTTGATTTGACGTGGAGTCTGCATCCGATGGTGCTGTTGGTTGGACTGAGTTGCACCGTGCTGCTGACGTTAGTCGTTGGCTTGCTCAGCACGTTTCGGATCCTTGGTCAGAGGCCGCTGGCGATTCTGCGGCATGAATGAAGGACGGGACCGAGTTAATTAGCAATGACGTGGAACACCCTGCCTGTCTGCGTAGTGGGGTTCTGCGTAACGAGGTACAGCTCACCACGGGCGTCCTCACCAAAACTGGTTATTTGCTCTCCCGAAGGAGGACTGAGGAGCGGCCATGTGTTCTGCGTGCCAAGTTGACCATTTTGCAGCCGAAAGCTTCTGACAAATCCGGCGCAAAAATCGGCGTAGAAGTAGGTACCGACCACGGCGGCATTCGATGTACCTCGATAGACGTACCCACCGATGATCGAGCAGGCGCCGGTGTCGGGGTCGTGCGCGTAATCGAGGATGGGAAGTGTCAGGCCTGAGGTATTGCAGCCGCTCGGCGGATTGAAACAAAGAAAACCTTCCATGATCTTCCAGCCGAAGTTGAGGCCG
Organism: Nitrospira sp.; assembly: GCA_035719945.1. Classification (GTDB taxonomy): domain Bacteria; phylum Nitrospirota; class Nitrospiria; order Nitrospirales; family Nitrospiraceae; genus Nitrospira_C. The sequence continues at coordinate 2,988 of DASTFK010000179.1, read as the reverse complement.
CGCCCGGCGCTCGGAGCCAATGCGGCATCGACTTCTTCACGCTGGCTCTGCCCGACGTCGCCGATGTAGAGATCGCCGGTTGTGCGGTCGAAGGAAAAACGAAAGGGGTTGCGTAGGCCATAGCTCCACACTTCCGGAGCACCGCCACTGGTCGCAAATGGATTGTTCGTGATGAAGGTGCAGGCATTGCCGTTCTCCGGATCGAGTCGAAGGAGTTTCCCTAAGAGCGACGTGGTGGTCTGGGCATTGTTCGGTGGGTCGCCGGTTCCTCCGCCGTCTCCGGGCCCGGCGTAGAGACAACGGTCCGGTCCGAATGCGAGCATCCCGCCATTATGATTGTTGTTCGCGGGATCTCGAGTAATAGTCTTGAGGATCCTATCGGAAGCAGGATTCGCCACATCAGGATTGGCGGTGCTTGCCAAATAGCGCGCGATCACGATATTGCCGTTGGTGTCGGTGTAGTAAATATAGAAACGGCGGTTGTTAATTGGAGGTCCAAAATCAGGGTCAAAGGCCATGCCGAGCAGGCCGCGTTCTGTCCCGACCGAGGGGTTCGTGATGAGAGCACGCACGTCGAGAAACGGAGTGGCCCTAGGAGTGCCGCTCAGCGCATCCAAAACGCGAATGAGCCCTCCCTGTTCGACGATAAAGAGGCGATTCAGGTCGTTTGGAGGTGCCGTGAGAAACAGCGGTGAAGCAAGGACAGCCGAAGCCGCCACCGGCTGCAGTCGCAAGCTATTGGACGGGGCCGGTGGAGGAGCCATGCTCCCTCCGCCGCCCCCTCCATCGTCGCTGCTACAGGCAACGAGGAACAGTGCGGATAGGCCGATGCAGGCGGAAACCAATATGCGGGGCGCCCACCACGACATGGTACCAGCCTACTATGAGACATCCTCTCACTCAAACCAGAAAATGTGCAACCTGACGCCCCTTTTCTAACGGCCTTTTTGCAAATATTCGGTGAGACTGCTGCCGAAGCGCTCTCCGAAGGAAACGCCGATCCTCAGCTGTTCGAGATACTGATCCAGGGTTTTCCCGCCGAGATCGATTTTCCGAGCCTCGAAGAACTGCCTGACGTCTCGTTCGAGTTCGGGCCTGCATAGCCCCGTGATGCCGCCGCACATGCGCCGGAGTCCTTGCTTGGGAAACCGCCGGTCTAATACATCCCAGTTGGTCTTCACGAAGCGCCAACCCAGTTCACGGCCATACACGTTGCTCATGACCGCGCTGACCATGAAGGGTGCGTCCTGAATACGGATCTCACCGTCAAGGGTCTTGGCCAGCGTCCGGTCGAGCAGGGTCGGCTGTCGGAACATCGCCAAGGCAAAGAGATAGCGGCGCTCTTCTTGCGGTGTAACCGCCGTTTTGAACCGTTCGGTGAATTCGTCGTAACGAGCCGCATCTCCGGTAAAGGCAAGGATGGCCACGAGCGCGGGAAGAAGATTCGGATCAACCGCTGCTGAGTCCTTGCGAGCGGTGACGTACAATTCTGCCGCACGGGCCTGCGTCTCAGAATCGTTGCCGAGCCGGCCCAGCGCGCCGATGAGTTCACTCCTGAGCTGTCTGGTCAGCTCGCTTTCACCCGGCTGTGGCGTCCATCCCACCGACGCGGCCGCGGGACCGACCGTTGTCCGTACGAACGCCTCCAACAGAGGTCGATGAGACGGATCGATGATGCGGTTGAGGAAGGCCAGGGAATCGATCAGCACGGCCCAGACGTTCTTATCACGTTCCGCTGTGAAGCGGCCGGTCAGATCCAGGTACGCAGGCAGCGGCATCAAGCCGGCGACTGTGGACGCCCAGGCGTCGTTGACCAGATTGAATCGTTCTATGGGGGCGAGTGTTTCCAGGCCCTCAAGCAGTCGTTGCAGGAGGCGAGGGCCATAGTGGACCCGGTAAAATCCGTGCCCCCCTTCGTTGACGACCACGAGTTGAGTCCCAGCAGGACAGGCGACACGCTCGTCAGATCGAGTGAGCAGCAGTCGGCGAGAGTCCGTCTTGTCTCCCGTCTGGATCCGAAGCTGGACGGGCACCTGCCAGTTGCCGGCCGCAGGGTTGGGGAGATAGGTAAAACGTTGCTGCGTGAGGACGAGTTCCGAACGTTCGGTCAGTTCCGCCGTCAACACCGGATAGCCAGGCTGGAAGATCCAGCCGTCCATCAAATCAGGCACTGCTTGCCGCGCGGCCCTTCCGAGAGAGATCCAGAGATCCTTGGTATCGGCGTTGCCGTAGGCATGCGCCAGTAAATATCCCCGAACGCCGTCGCGAAACACCGTAGGACCGATGTGCTGCTCGAGCATGCGCAGGACGGAGGCGCCTTTCTCATAGGTCAGGACGTCGAACATGGCCTCGGCATCCTTCGGCGCACGCACGGCGTATTCAATCGGACGCGTACTGTGCAATCCGTCGACCGACAAGGCCGCCGCCCGCGAAACTCCGAACGTATCCCAGCGCTTCCATTCGGGTTTCCAGGCATCGACTGCGAGCATTTCCATGAACGTCGCAAAGGCTTCGTTGAGCCACAGCCCATTCCACCACGACATCGTCACCAGATCGCCGAACCACATGTGCGCGTTCTCATGCGCCACGACGTCGGCCACCCGCTCAAGTTCTCCATGTGTCGCGCTGCGTGGATCCAAAAGCAAGGCGGTTTCACGAAAGGTGATGGCACCCAGGTTTTCCATGGCGCCTGAGGCGAAATCCGGGATGGCCAGAAGATCGAGCTTGTCGCCGGGATAGGGAATGTCGTAGTAGCGCTCGAAAAACTGCAAGGACGCGGTCGCAATGTCCTGTCCAAACCCGGTGAGGTGTTTCTTGCCGGGGACGGTCCATAACCGGAGCGTCGTCTTTCCGACCGAGGTCGGAGCACTGGCTTCTATCCGCCCGACCACAAACGCGACCAGATAGGTGGACATCTTCATAGTATCGGCGAACCGGACCACTTTCTTTCCGCGCTCCTGCGTTTCCGACAGGACGGCGCCGTTGGAG
>DASTFK010000178.1:0-3380 GCA_035719945.1 Nitrospira sp. | reverse complement strand
AAGCAGTTCGACGGATCCAGTGGTCGCTTGCACGAGACCGAGGATGATCTTCATCGTGGTGGTCTTCCCGGCACCGTTGGGACCCAGGAAGCCAAAGATCTCTCCAAACCCAACGGAGAAAGACACATCGGAGAGCACGGTGGCCGGAGCCTGCCATGGCCAAGTCGGCCGATAGGTCTTGGTCAATTTATCGACGACGATCGCATCCATCTTCGACACGTCCCGAGTCAATATTCATCATAGCAATCGGCGTAATTTCGGCAAGATGTTCCGCGTTCTCGACAAGGCCCCTCAATGCTCCCTCGCTGACTTAACCCTGTCACTGTTGTCGGCGAATCCTTCTTTTGCCTGTCATCTTCGGGCGCTCTGGGAACTCGCTGCTGGATACTGCACCGGTTGTTGCATCATAGACATACTGTCCGCCGCCAGGCTCTTGCGGCAATTGTTGCAACATGCCTGCAGCCACAAGATCTTCCAATCGAGCGGGGAATCGCCTTTGAACGGTGTGGTACCGATTGATGGCTTGCTCCAGCATGACCACATCACGCTCCGCGAGCATGATCTTCAGACGTAATTCGAGCAGCTTTTTGGCGTTTTCATCCGACGTGTTGTGATAGGCGGTCGCAAGGATATCGACCGCCTGTTGAGGCGACTTCGCTGAGGCAAACAGGTTTGCCGCGAACGGTACTAACCCTGACGGGGCGCCCGATATACGCGAGGCTTGAGCCATGTACTCGCCAGCCTTCCCGTCGTCATACAATTCGAAATAGTAATTGATGCCCAGATAGAATGGGAGCTTCCATTCATCCGGGTTATGCTCAACTCCCTTCATGAGGAGCTGATTGCTCTCTTCCGGCAAGACAACGAGAGTCGTGAGCGCAAGGCCTCCTGCTTCGTACACTCGCACAAACTTGGGATCAAGCGTGGTGATGATGTCGAATGCTCTGTAAAGCCAACGACCGGCCGTCTCTGAGATTTTGCGCTCGCCCATCACCTGTATCGCCTGAAGCCATAAGGCGTCAGCAACCAGCTCTCGATACCCCACAGAAATCAGTTGCAGATACTCCGGATCCGGGAGGTACATGAGATGTTCCATCTTTTTCTGGGGCACCTGCCACTGCCCCAGATAGACCTGCAACACGATCAGCATAGCCACTGCCAAGGCGCTCGGAGCAATAAGATTCAACGATTGCCTTGCCACCATCATGGCTTGGCCCCCAAGGCGATGGCTCTGCTTAACGGATAGAGATCAACGTCGATGAACTGACGTTCGATGTCGTCTCTTATTTGATCTGCGTACCGGGACCGGATGGTCGTGATGTTCGCCACCTCTCGGGCGTAATCGCCGGGAATTCCCAACTTTAACGACAGCTCAGCCAGCAGGGCACGACCCGGAAGAAAATTCGGCTCGTGCGCCGTCGCGGTGGTCAACAGTGCAATAGCCTCCCTCACGCGGCCCTCGTTAAGACGGAGCTGAGCGAGTTCGAAATAGCCGAACGGAGAATAGGGATCCAAGCGGATGGTTTCTCTGTACGCATCGGAGGCTTTCGCTAACAACTCCGCACGCTGTGCGCTCGTGAGGGTTTGGGAAGCCATCAGCCGATATACCGTCCCCGCACGAAAGGCAAACCGTCCGTCAACTGGGTTCAGCCTTCTCGCAATCGCTTCCTCTTCCGCCGCTCTGATCAGCCAGTCCGATGCACCAGACTCGCGGTGCAACTGTATGGCCGTTCTGGCGATTGAATCGTGATACCCGGTCGTGCCTGGATCGATGTCCGCGGCACGGATGTACCAGGCCAACGCGCCTTCCAAATCGGACTGGACGGCGTGACGCTTTCCTGCCTCGTGCGCAAACCAGGCCAGGGTCGGCTGCGCACAGAGCACCGCGACCGCCAGCGCAGCCGCAATCACATACGCGGCGCGCAGCGGATGGTACGAAAAGACGATGCGTCGCCACATCACCGTGTCAGGCCGTGCCTGCATGTAGAGGTTGTGGACCAGTCCGCCCAAGATCACGAGCAGGATCATCAGGGCTGGTTCATGAAACGCGGAATCAACGGCCGCATGCAGCAGCAGCACGAGCGCTGATCCCGTCAAGCCCATGACGAGGCCTCGGTCGATCTTGTCGGCCGACTCGCGCAGCAGTTGCCGGACTTCAGCGGCCAAAACTCCAGCGCCGCAGAGAAACAGGACGAGCCCCACGACGCCGAGTTCTACACCCATCTGCAGGTACTCGTTGTGAGCCGATTCAGGCCGCTTCCGATACCGCACGATCTCTCCCTCGATGGGAAATCGTTCCTGAAACGATCCCTGCTTGAACATTCCCACGCCGATCCCCAGCGGCTGATCGGCTAGACGCATGAGAGCACTCTTCCAGATATCCAGTCTCGCGTAGGCATAGGGATCCTGCGCCCCTGCATGGAGGATCCGTTGCTGAAGAGGATTGGGGAAAAGGAGGACTGCCAGAAGACAGAGGCTCACCACCGCCAGAGATTTCTTCCCGTACCGAGCAATTCCAAGAAACGTCACCGCTCCCACCAACGCCGCGGAGGCGCCACGTGACTGTGCCATCACAACGGCCGCCAATGAGACGGCGGCCGCAGCCCATAGCCAGCTGCGAAAGGACGCCGGAAGCGTGTTCCGTTTCGTGAAGAGCAGCACGCCTAGCGACAGCACAACGACCGCCGATTCATAGGCGGAGAAAAAATTAGGATTGAAGAAGGTGCCCCGCGCGCGCGCCTCACCCATCCACAGATACTGAATCGATCCCCAGAGACCTTCGAAGACGCCAATGCCCGTCACCACCAGGACCTGCGTCCAGATCTTCGTCTGCGATCGAATGCCTTGCGTGACCATGACGAACAATGCGGCATAAAACAGAATGCTGAGCACCCATTGCAGGCTCGCATTCTTGTAGGGCGCCCATAAGAGTGACAGGGCGGCCCACCAGGCGAAGAGTGCGACGCACACATCCAAACGGGCTTGCGGCAGGAACAGCTCTCCTCCTTTCGTCCGACCGAGCAGCCAGATCACCGCGCTGACGAGGACCACCAAACGGATGATGAACACCGGCAGTTGTGTTGTGCCGCCATCGATCAACGGCGAAAAGAGGACGAGCCCGCCGACAACCGCACCGAATCCTCCGAGCCCCCAGGCCGTAAATTGACGACCCGCCCGTTCGACTGCATAGCCGAGAGACGCGCCGAGCCACACAGGCGAGCGAGCCGCTACGGGCAGCCCGTCCGGAAACGCGCTGACTTGGATGTGACGGTCGGTCACGACTCCTCTTTTTCTACTGGCAAGGAAACCGGAGACGAGATTTTGAAGAGCACTGTGTCGAAGATTTCACCGTAAGTGGAGACCCGCTGACAGTCAAGAAT
>DASTFK010000177.1:0-4055 GCA_035719945.1 Nitrospira sp. | reverse complement strand
TTCGTTCGCAGATCACCAGGCACCTCAAACAACGAGGCCAGGAGTGGGAGCGCTCACGGCGCCTCCTCGAGGCCTCGCAGCTGACCAACACGCTTCGCCGTCTGATTGAACGTGTCCGCGCCTCCGACCTACCGCCGACGGTCCAAGATTCGCTCCTCACTGCGTTGAATCATGGGAACGCCCAACGCATCCAGGACTTGTCCGGCCCCAGCCTTAGGACCATCACCGGTCTGCCGCCGAGCAAGGCGCTTCGAGGCTTGTGCGTGTACTTCGATCTGGTAGAACCACCACCTTCCCGTTGGCAGGCTCCCTCGATTGACAGCGAAACCGTGTCGGCGTTTCTCGACGATCACGCCATGCCTTTTGAGCTTTTGTTGACGTCAAATGTTCCTTCGCTTCTTGACCTCGGTGCCGGCGATCTCTCGTTCGCCGCTGAGTTGGCGGATCTCTATGCACCGAAGATGCAAAGACAGAACCGAACACTAATTCTCCATGCCATCGATCGGCTGCACCCTCAATCGAAGCTCGGCGGCCCCCTCCATCCGTCACCTGAGCTGGCTCAACGCCTCCGCTCGCGACCAGACCTGTCGTTTCAATTTCTGCCAGACCAAGACATGTGCGAATTTGACAGCCTGGCGCGCAGCGGCAAGCTCGCCACCCGCTATACCGTCACCACCTGCTGGGCGCCTGCGACTCCGACATTCGCCTACGAGCCGACGCGGTTGTCCCCCGAAATTATTGAAGAGGAGCTGAACCGCTCGAAGGGGGCCTTCCGCCACATCCGATATGGCAAGGAATCCGCCCTCGAAGTACAGCATCGTGACCAAACGCTGCTCTTTCCGCCTTGGAAGTTTGAGATACGTGGCCCGCTGGCTCTCCTCGACCTGTTGGCGCGCTCCAGTCACGTGGGCGTGCTGGGCGCCGTTGACAGTCAGGTGTTCTGGGAAGTGCTGGCACAGCTTCTCGAAGGGGAACGATACCGGCCGAAAGATGAGCCGTTCACACCCGACAACCTGCCCACGATTTTTGGCGATGTCTACACACGACTTTCGGCTCTTCCGATCGGCGAAGTGTTGAAGCTCTCGACGTGCGCGCCGATGCGCACCAACCTTCCTCGTGCCCTGCCCACTGCGCGGCTCCGAGACGGCTACAGGTTTCGTTCGGTCATGATCCGCCGCGGAGCGGTCTTTCCCAACATGCCAGCGAGCAGTACTGCGAGACGGTTTGGCGACATGGTGGAAGAACCACCTCCTTGGATGGTCATCGCCGTCCCTGAACCATGAACTGATGGCGCCTCGGGTGCTCGACACGCCGATCGTGTGCTGGAATCGGCAGAAAAATTGACCGCCATTCGACCCTTTGTTAGACTTCAACGGTGTCACACCACCATCCATTTCCTAGCTACCAGAGCCGATAATCCCCGATGAACGTACCCCGCCCTCTTCAAGCCATTCAGGACAATATTGCCCGTGTGATTAAGGGCAAATCTCACGTCATCGAGATGGCGGTCGTGTGTCTCCTGGCCCGAGGACACTTGCTGCTCGAAGACGTTCCGGGTGTGGGCAAGACAACGCTCGCGCATAGCCTGGCCCGTTCGCTCGACTGTTCGTTCAAGCGCATTCAGTTCACGAGCGATTTGTTGCCTTCCGATATCGTCGGCGTCTCGATCTTCAACCGCCAACAACAGGCGTTCGAATTCGTGCCTGGTCCGATTTTCGCCAATATCGTCCTTGCCGACGAGATCAATCGGACGACCCCTAAAACACAAAGCAGCCTGTTGGAAGCGATGAGTGAGGCACAGATCTCAGTGGACAATCAGACCCATTCGCTGAAGCAGCCGTTCATGGTGATTGCCACGCAAAATCCTGCCGAGTATCACGGCACCTTTCCGCTTCCGGAATCCCAACTCGACCGGTTCTTGATGCGCTTGCGCATCGGCTACCCATCAGTGGAAGAGGAACTGAAGGTGCTCAATCGTCCGTACGCGCTGCATCCGGCCGATATCCTGGCTCCGGTGCTTTCCACCCAGGACGTGCTGGAACTTCAACGTCGGATCGAGCAGGTGCATATGGATGAGAGTGTCAGCGAATACCTTCTGGCCCTCGTTCATGCCACCAGACAGAGCGAGCTCTTGTCTCTCGGCGTGAGCACGAGAGGGGCCCTGGCCCTCAGCAATGCGGCCAAGGCTCTGGCGCTGGTGCGTGGCCGTGATTTCTGCCTGCCGGACGACGTGAAGGAATTGGCGCCCATCGTCCTGTCGCACCGGGTAATGCTCAGCCGGGCGCAAGGCATGCGGATGCAGAGCTTTGAACAAGCCGAGCGCGTCCTCCTCGACATCGTCGACACAATCCCCGTTCCTGTGTGAATCCACGGCCATGGTCAGGCCTGCGATGAACCGCTTCAGGCACTTGTGCGCCGCCCGTCTCGGATACCAACTCCGGTTTCTGGCCACCCGCCGGTCGCTCCGACTGACGTCTGAAGGCACACGCTTCTTGTTGTTCACGATCGGTATCGGCGTGGCAGCCGTCAACACCGGCAACAATCTCTTCTATCTGCTGCTTGCGATGATGCTGAGCATCGTGGTGATCTCCGGTCTCCTGTCCGAGCAGTGTTTGCGCCGACTCGACTTCCACCGGCATGTGCCAGATCTCATCATGGCCAACCAGCCGACGACGGTGACCCTCTCGGTAACTAATCGTAGTCCATGGCTGCCGAGCTTTTCCCTTCGCCTTTTTGACGTCGTAGACGGACAGAATCTCGACCGAGGGCTGTTCGTGGACCATTTGTCGGCACAGCGCTCGGTACTGCTTTCTTACCCGATCTTGGCCACCACCCGCGGACGGCTGAAACTCGAAGGCATCAGAGCGGAGACGTTGTTCCCCTTCGGCTTGTTTCTCAAGCGGGCGCTCTATCGCGTTCCGGCGGAAATTCCGGTCAGCCCTCCGATCAAGCCGCTGTCGCTCCGATTTGTCGACGAACTTGTCAGCGAAGGCCAAGGGTTGTCGCTTCCGCGGCGTGGACATGGGACGCAGCTGTATAATTTACGTTTGTACCGTCCTGGAGATGACTCCCGTGCCATCCACTGGATGAGCACCGCGCGCACCTCCAAGCTGATGGTTCGTGAAACCGAAGCCGAGGACCAGCGACGCATCACCATTGCTCTTTCAACCTTGGCACCGGACGATCACGAGACACTCTTTGAACAGAGCGTGACGCTCGTCGCCTCGCTCCTCTGGCACCTCTCGCAAAAGTCCTATCCCTTGCGTCTGATCGTCCATGCAGCGGATTCGGGACTGGGTTCCGGATCGGACCATCTTGTGGCGATGCTCCGGCTGCTCGCCCTCTGCGAGCGTCGGTCTCCCGGATCCAGTGAGCCCTCCGCCGATCCACTGTGGGACCTTGAGCATGACGCCGAACGTGGCTACACCGTCGCAGTCATGCCGTGGTCCGATCCCGTTCTGTTTCCGCCTATGGCGGTCGACCGCACGTTGTACGCACCACACATCGAGGCCCTGACGCATGATTTTTGAGCAGGCCCTCAGAGGCAGTGCCGTACTCTTGGCAGCCACGGGATTTTTGGGGCTGCTGTTGACGCAGAGTATCCCGGTCTGGTTGACGGGTATGACCCTGACGGCGATGATCTACGCCGTCCTGCAGTCGGCCGGTTGGCCGGCCGGCCGCCGTGGCATCGCTCTACCCGCCTTACCAGTCGTCTGGAATACGCTGTTGATTGGCGCGTTCGCACTCTTTATCGTGGACCTTACGACCATCTCCCGGGACCTGCTTCCGGCGGGCATCCACTTCCTCATCATCCTTCTCAACATCAAACTCATTACGCTGCAGAATCGCCGAGACTACCGCCATCTCTATGCGATCTCTCTCATGGCGGTGCTGGCCTCGGCGGCTTTGACCACCGATTTGTGGTACGTGTCGGTCTTCGTGCTGTACGTCGTGACGGCGGTCTGGTGCTTGCTGCTGTACCATTTGACCGGCAGAACTGCAGCCAGCGCTCCTCTTTCGGCCAGCGGCCCAGCTGCCGCTCCTGCTGCATCCCT
>DASTFK010000176.1:0-15137 GCA_035719945.1 Nitrospira sp. | reverse complement strand
TCGGTCAGCTGCAGGCCATGGCGGAGAGACCTGCCTCGTAGCCTGGATCGTCAATCATAACAGTCCGTCGTGGTCGTCCCTTTCGGGTGGCTTGCGGGCCCGAAGGGGACGATTACTCTTTGAAGGCCTCGGAATGGATAGTGTACAATGAGTCGTTCATCCCAATAATATTCAGGAACTTGTATAAACCTTCCGGAGGATTACGGTCATGGCTACGTGGAGTGAGAACGGTCGTGCGCTCGGATTTGCCAGTTGTGTGTGTGTGTTTGCACTTGCCTGTACCCTCAGCCCGCTGGCAGGCGATCCGTCGGCAACAGCTGCCGGCGTCCCCCCGGCAATGGCGCAGGGCTTCTCTGAAATCGTCAAAAAGGTGACGCCTGCGGTCGTCAACATCGCGGTAACCGGCGGAAGCGAAGGCGCACGGGGCAGGCGACCGTTGCCTCCAGGCCCGTTTGGTGGGCCTCCCGGTGGCCCGCCCGGCGATGAGCCAGGTGGTGAACTACCGACTCCTCCTCCGATGCCGCCGCCGGGTCCTCACGGACGTCCTGATCAAAGCGCCGGTTCCGGCGTCATCCTCGATCCCAACGGCTATATCGTCACCAACAATCACGTCGTGGAAGGTGCGACGCAGATTACGGTGACGCTCAGTGATCGGCGGGAGTTCTCGGCCAAAATCGTCGGGACCGATCCCAAGACAGATCTCGCCGTCGTGAAAATCGAGGCCAAGGACCTTCCCTCCGTCAAGTGGGCGGAATATGAAAAACTGCAGGTTGGGGATTTGGTGCTCGCCATCGGCAGCCCGTTCGGCCTGAGCTCGACGGTCACGTTGGGCATTATCAGTGCCCTCGGTCGGGGCAATGTCGGAATTGCAGATTATGAGGATTTCATACAGACCGACGCCGCAATCAATCCCGGCAATTCAGGCGGAGCGCTGGTCAACATGAACGGTGACTTGATCGGGATCAATACGGCGATTTTTTCGAGGACAGGCGGCTCTGAAGGGATTGGGTTCGCCATTCCGAGCAGTATCGCGTTGGATATCGTTGACAGCCTGCAGAAGACCGGAAAGGTCGTGCGCGGCTGGATGGGGGTCGCGATCCAGGAAATTACGCCCGCTCTTGCGAAGTCTTTCAAGCTGCCAGAACAGCGGAAAGGCGTGCTGATCAGCGATGTGAATGAAAACGGTCCGTCTCATACCGCGGGAGTAAAACGCGGGGACGTCGTCGTGGCCTTCAACGGGAAAGAAGTACAAAGCGTCAGTCAGTTGCGCAATCTGGTGGCGCGTACGGTCGTGGGTAAGGACGCGCAGATCAAAATCCTGCGAGAAGGCAAGGAGCAGACGCTCTCGGTGCGGGTGGCCGAACGACCCTCCGACGAAATGCTCGCAAAAAAGGAACCTGCGCCCCCGAAGGAACAAGGGGAAACGATCAAGCCGCCCGACAACGTGCTGGCGTCGCTTAAGGTGCAGTCGTTGGACAATGCCACGATGAGCCAGTTGAACATTCCGTCGAAGACCGCCGGCGTCGTCGTGTCGGCCGTTGAACCGGGCGGGCCAGCAGAAGCGGCCGGCATTCAGCGTGGTGACGTGATTCAAGAAGTCAATCATGAAGTGGTCAAGAACCTGGACGAATATCAAAAGGCGGCGCACAAGATCAAAAAAGAGGAACTGGCCGTTCTGCTGCTCAGCCGGCAAGGGAACAACCTATTCGTGGCGGTCAATCCGAAGTAATCGCCGAAGTCATCACGGGGCAGCGCGCGGGTGATGCCGGCGCGCTGCGACTCTGCTGGGGGCGCAGTGCTGAACGATTTTAATCGGTGGCTGCAAGATTCCGTCTTTAAGCCGCTGGAAGATAAGAAAATGCCGGTCATGGAGCATCTGGTCGAGCTCCAGGTCCGGCTCACGCGGGCGGTCATCGCGACGGCCGTCGTCTTCGTCGGGACGTTTTTCTACGCCGACATCCTCGTCAAGTGGCTGCGCATTCCCCTCCAAAACATGTTCGTGCCCGGTTCTCTTTCCTGGGTACCCACGGATCTGCCGACCGTGCCGTTCGTCTTTCTGGCTCCGGCTGAAGCGCTTTGGCAGAACGTGAAAGTGGCCGGCCTGTTTGCCCTTGTGCTCGCCACGCCATACATCCTGCTGGAGGTTTGGCAGTTTGTGGTACCGGGCCTGCACGCGCAGGAGCGCCGGTTCGTCGGGCCGTTTGTTATATTGAGCACACTCGCGTTCTATGCAGGCGTCGGATTCTCCTTTTTCTTCGTCCTGCCGTTTGCGCTGAATTTTCTCGTGTCGTACGGAGTGAGCGCCGGCTTCATTCCACAGCTGTCGATCGCGCAGTACGTGGGCTTTGCGCTGTGGTTTTTGATGGTGTTTGGATTGATTTTTGAAGTGCCGCTGGCCATTACCCTCATGGCCAAGCTGGGCTGGGTTGATGCGCCGTTTCTGAAGCGCTACCGGAAATGGGCCTTGCTGGGCGCCTTCATCGTCGCCGCCATTCTGACCCCCACTCCGGATCCCTTCAACCAATGTCTTATGGCGCTGCCGATGTACATTTTCTATGAGGTCGGCATCATCAGCGCGGGGTTCTTCAACAGGAAACCGGCGGCAGAACCGGCCACTGCCGTGGCGCCGGTCGGGCCGAAAGTCATGGCGCCGGCCATGTCGGGTGCTGGCGACGGGGAGTACCTCGGTGTCCCCACCGGAGCCGGCAGGCGGCGATAGCGGGACATGCTTCAGGTTCAACGCTAAGGAACGCTAGAAAGGGTCGACGACGATGCCTCGCGAACTCAATGTGATCTCCACTCCGACGTCCGGCGGCAGCGATGCCTGCACGTACATGTGGGCCTGTGCGATTTGCGACGAGAACGAATCGTGTCAGAAGGACAAGGAAGGGCATAGCCGCTGGCTGGTCGCCAAGCGGATGGAGCGGATCGAGTACAAAGTCCTCATCATGAGCAACAAGGGCGGGGTGGGAAAAAGCACCTGCACGACGAATCTCGCGGTGAGTCTGGCGCTCAAGGGTTGGCATGTCGGCATTTGCGACATGGACATTCACGGTCCCAACATCCCGAAAATGGTTGGCGCCGAAGGACAAAAGCTCAAGATCAGCACCTCGGGCGGCATCATTCCGTTTCAAGCCTACAACCTCAAGATTGCCTCCATGTCGTTTTTGCTGCAGAACCCCGATGATCCCATCATCTGGCGTGATGCCTACAAGTACGAGTTCATCAACCAACTGTTGGGCGGAGTCGAATGGCAGGACCTGAACTTCCTCTTGATCGATTTGCCTCCCGGAACTGGAAACGAATCGGTGACCACTATCGACTTGTTGGGCAACGTCAGCGGGGCCGTCATCATCACGACTCCGCAAGAGGTGGCGCTGCTGGATTCGCGCAAGTCGGTGACGTTTTGCAAAGACAGCGAAGTGCCGATCATTGGTATCGTGGAGAACATGAGTGGGCTCGAATGTCCTCATTGCCACCAGCAGATTGAGGTGTTTCGGAAGGGCGGCGGAGAAGCCTCGGCCCAGGACATGGGGGTGCCATTCCTCGGGCGGATTCCGCTCGATCCGGATGTGGTCACCCAGTCGGATGCCGGCGAGCCGTTCGCCATGTTCAATTCCGATACGCACACGGCCGAGGCGTTTCACGAGATCGCCAACAAGGTGGAAGCCTTCTGCAAGAAAAGCGGGTCCCTCGTGAACGTAGCTCCCCGCCAACACCGATAGACCGCAACGATGAAAGCCAAGGATGCCATGGCCGGCCTGACGCCTCTGGAGGAAGCCCAAAAGATTGTCTTGGACGCCACCCCGGTGCTCGGGCTGGAAAAAATTCCCTTGCTGGATGCCGTGGGACGCGTGCTGGGGGAAGACATCATCGTCGAACGGGACAATCCGCCCTGGGATAACAGCGCCATGGACGGATTCGCGGTGCGTTGGGATGACATCAAACAGGAACACGCGATTCAAAAGCCGGTCACGCTCGCGGTCATCGAGGACGTGCCGGCCGGCAAAATGCCGACGAAGACGGTCGGCCCAGGCCAGGCGATCCGCATCATGACTGGTGCGCCGGTCCCCAAAGGGGCTGACACCGTGCTAAAAGTCGAAGATACGGAACATCAGCCGGATTCCGTTCGCGTCTTTAAGCCGGAACAGAAAGGCGCCAACATCCGTCCCCAGGGCGAGGACGTCAAGAAAGGGGAGCGGATTATCGCAAAGGGTACACGCATCAGGCCCGGCGAAGCGGGAATGCTGGCGATTCTCGCTAAATCGTTTGTCTTTGCCTACCAGCGGCCGCGTGTGGCGATTCTCTCAACGGGTGACGAGCTGGCAGACCTCGACGAGCGGTTCAGTGAGGAGAAGATCATCAACTCGAACAGCTACGGGCTTGCCGCCGCGGTCCAGGATGCGGGCGGCATTCCCTTCCTGCTCGGCATCGCAAAGGATACGCCCACGGCGTTGAAGGAAAAGATCTCTCACGGCCTGACCGCCGATATCATGGTGCTCTCGGGCGGCGTCTCGATGGGCGATTACGATTTCACGAAGGCGGTGTTCCGCGATCTCGGCGCCGAGATGAATTTCTGGAAACTGGCCATCAAGCCGGGACAGCCGCTGGCCTTCGGGAAAATCCAGGGCAAGCTGGCCTTTGGATTGCCAGGCAATCCCGTCTCTTCCATGGTGACGTTCGAGCAACTGGTGCGTCCGGCGATGCTCAAGATGAGCGGGCACCGAAGCTACGGCCGTCCTGTGGTGCAGGCCGTGTTCCAGGAAAAGTTTTCAAAACGGCCTGATCGCCGGCATTTTCTTCGGGGGGTGCTGACGCAGGAAGACGGCACCTTCAAGGTGCGCACAACGGGGGATCAAGGCTCCGGCATTCTCACATCCATGGTTAAGGCGAACTGCCTGATCGATGTGCCGACCGACGTGGAGCGTCTCAACCCGGGCGATTTGGTGTACGTCCAATTGCTCGATGGCGAAGCCTGGGCGAATCAATCTGAAGCGAGTCAGACCGGCCCTCACCGGCTGTCTTGCTGCTGAGAGGAATGTCTCGATGGCCGTGCCGATCGTCTGTTTTGTGGGAAAATCCAACAGTGGCAAAACGACGTTCATCGAACGGGTGATTCCGGAGCTCGTGCGCGCCGGATATAAAATCGCCACGGTTAAGCATGCGGGACACGGGTTCGACCTGGATACGGAAGGCAAGGACAGTTGGCGCCACAAGCAAGCCGGTGCGAGCAGTGTGGTGATCCTCTCGAAGGGCAGCATGGCCATGTTCGCCGACGTGTCGGATCAGCTCAAGGTGGAGGACATCCGAGACCGCTTTTTGGACGGCTCTTATGACTTGATCATCGCTGAGGGGTGGAAGCATGAGGGGTATCCGAAAATTGTGATCATTCGCGAGCAGGTCGGGGAGATTCCGATTTCCTCCGAGGGATTGCTGGCGGTGGTGTCCGACAAACCGATCGACTTGCACGTCCCTCGCTTCGACCTCAATGACGTTCCGGCTGTGGCGGCGCTCATCATGAAGCATTTCCCTCTGCGACGTGTTCGCGGGGAGCATGAACTGGACGTCTAGAACCACCATTGTCCTGGTTCTAGCCGTCGGAGCCGTGGCGCTCGGCGCAGTCGCCGTCCCCCTGACGAACTATCCCAAATTCTGTGCCAGTTGCCACACGATTACCCCATCGCACGACAGTTGGGCAAAGTCTTCGCATAAAGAGGTGACGTGTGTGGTCTGCCATGTGAGACCAGGGGTGGCAGGCTGGATCCATGACAAGGCATGGGCGGGAACGAAGGACGTCGCCATCTATCTGTTCGGTACGCCGACCGACGCGCATAACCTGCGAGCCAAGGTGGACTCCAACGTCTGTCTCAGTTGTCATCAGCATATTCTGCGCACATCGGAAGTAGCGCCGAGGGATCTCCCCGCGCCGGTGAAGGACGTCGGTCTCATCATGAGCCATCGAACACACATGGAGGCGTTCGGGCTACGGAATCAAGGGGAGGGTTGCACTACCTGCCATTCAGGGGTGGTGCACGACCGGCCGATCAAGGGCTATCCCATCGTCATACCGCGGGGACACGTGTCCACCGACACGAAACCGTGGAACCCTGACTATCCGGAAGGATCGTATCTCCGCACCAAAGCCCTCGACGACTGCTTCCGCTGTCATGACGGCAAGACCGAACATCAAGGCAAGGTCGTGGATCGCAAATGTGAGACCTGCCATCTACCGGAGAAGATCAAGGACTTCTTGTCATTTTGAACGCGCCCACATTCCCTATGACGACACCCGTGCTGCAAGTCAGCCACTTGCGAAAACAGTTCGGCGATTTCACCGCTGTCGATGACGTGTCCTTTGTCATCCGGCCCGGGGAGATTCTTGGATTGCTGGGCCCGAATGGCGCAGGAAAGACGACGACGATTCACATGATGCTTGGACTCATCACGCCCACCGCGGGATCCATCCAGGTGTTCGGGCTGGATCTTGCCACGCACCGCGAGCAAATCTTACAGCAGGTGAATTTTTCCTCGACCTATATTTCCATGCCGCTCGCGCTTACCGTCGAAGAGAACCTCTGGGTGGTCGCGCGGCTGTATGGCCTCTCCGACATCAAGCGGCGGGTCGACGAGATCGTCAAGAAGCTGGAAATGCAGGATTTTCGACTGAAGATCACGCGAAAGCTGTCTTCCGGTCAGATGACGCGATTGACACTCGCCAAGGCCTTTCTCACGGAGCCGAAGATCCTCTTCTTGGATGAGCCCACGGCCAGCCTTGATCCAGACATCGCCCACAAGATCCGTGCCCTGCTGAAAGAGGAGCGGCGCTCGGCCGGACTCAGCATTCTGTACACCTCCCATAACATGCGTGAAATGGAAGAGATGTCGGACCGCATTATCTTTCTTCAACGTGGAAAGATCGTGGCCGAAGGAACGGCGAGGGAAATCGTCGCCCGCTTCGGCCAGGCGGATCTTGAAGAAGTCTTTCTCAAACTCGCGCGCGAGTCACGTGAGACGGCCTGACGGAGAGCCGCATGCAGTACAGCGTCATTGACTTTGGCATGGGCGTGATCATCGGAGGGTTGGCGCTCAGCGCATGCTGGGGCTGGCTCTGGCTCATCATTGGCACGGTCGGACTCGCGCGTGGTGCGTCTAGCCTGCGCGTGGTGATGAATAGTCTTGTTGTGGGAATCAGCCCACTGGTGCTCGGGTGGGGCGTATGGTGGCTAAGGGCGGAGGCCTTTTCGCCCAATGTTGCCTTTGTGGCGGGACTCTTTGTGCTGCCGCTGCTGTTGACCGGTCTCGGCCTCCGAAAGGCACCCGACGGACGCCGGGTCGGTCTCCATATGCTCGAAGGTATCCGTCACCTGAGGGACGAACTGTTGGGGACGCATCACGAGTGTGGAGGTTGCGACCACGATCATGGTGCCGACAAAGCCGGAGGGTGCCCATGAAATATCATCGCGTGAGCGCCATGGTGGCCCGTCATCTCTATCTCTATCGGCGGAGCTTGCCCAGGATCATGGAGATTTTCTATTGGCCTTTTTTGGATCTCGTGATCTGGGGATTCATCACCGTATACCTCGTGAAATACCAGCCTCAAGTCCCAGGGTTCGTGACGTTCTTTCTGGGCGCTTTGATCTTGTGGGACATGCTGTTTCGTTCGCAGCAAGGCATCACGATCTCGTTTCTCGAGGAATTGTGGGCGAGAAATCTCATGAACCTCTTTGCGAGTCCACTCACGCCCGCCGAATTCCTCGCGTCGACGATCGCGATGAGCATCTTCAAAGTCACCTGCGTGTCGTTCGTGATGGGCATCTGCGCCTGGCTGTTCTACGACTATAACGTGCTGGTCATGGGCCTGTGGCTGCTGCCGTTCGTCTTGAATCTCGTGATCACCGGGTGGATTATCGGGGTCCTGACGACCTCGCTGATCATGCGGTTCGGTCAGGAGGCGGAAATTCTTGCCTGGAGCCTGGTCTTTCTGTTCCAACCTATTTCCTGCGTCTTTTATCCCCTGGAAGTTCTGCCCCTGTGGCTTCAAGCCGTGGCCTGGATCAACCCCGCGGCGCATGTCTTCGAAGGCATGCGGGCCGTGCTCAATGGCACCGGCGTCCCGCTTGCACATCTCGTGTGGGCAGGCGGACTCAACGGCGCCTTGTTGATCGGGGCCGTCCTGTTGTTTTACAGGACGTTTGCCTATTGCAAAGTACAGGGCTCGCTCGTGCGGGTTGGCGAATGACAACGGTTTGCAGCCCTCTCCCCCATGTGTCCGGTTGTAATCCACCACCTCCTGTGCTAGGGTCGGGTGGCTTCGTCGTACGGGTCTCGCGAGGAAGCGAGTTCACTAAGGAAAGTAAGGCCCGCAACATCGATGTTGCCTTGTCCGGGAATCTCGTCGGAAGTCAGACCCAAGTCGCCGCATGTCTCGCGTCTTCGGCCCGCTCCTTCCCCCGTTCCTCGTGTTCAAGACAATGTCATATTCAAAGGAGGAACCCCACATGGGTTCGAAGATTTACGTCGGTGGGTTGCCCTATTCGGCTACCGAGCAGCAATTGAGCGATTTGTTCGGTGCACATGGGGCGGTGGCTTCTGCGCGGATCATCACGGACAAGTTCACGGGACAGTCCCGAGGATTTGGCTTCGTGGAGATGTCCTCGGATTCCGAGGCGCAGGCTGCGATTACGGCGCTGAACGGCTCAGATATGGGCGGCCGGACGTTGACGGTGAATGAAGCGCGTCCCCAGGAGCCGCGTAGTGGCGGAGGCGGCGGCGGCCGCGGCGGGTTCGGTGGCGGTGGAGGTGGAGGTGGAGGTCGTGGTGCCGGCGGGAAGCGCGATCGCTGGTAAGCAGTAACGCTAAACGAGCAGGTAAGAGGGTGCCATGGTCTCCATGGCACCCTCTTTTTATGTCAATCGAACCACTCGTCCGCCCCTTTGACCCCTGTCGAGTGATCCTTCTGCAACGATTCGGGAGTCGGTGGAGACGCCTTCAGCGTCTCCTTCACGAGCGACACGAAGGCGGGAGGGTCAAATGGCTTCGAGAGGAAGGGCAGGGTGCCTATCCTGATACCGTATCCGGCCAACTCATTCTCAATGTTCCTCGACATCAGGATGACGCGCAGATTTGTCCGCATGCGGAGTGCGCGGGACGCCAAGTCGTGGCCATGGACATGCGGGAATTCATTATCGCTGGAGGCAAACGAGAATTCGGGCGGGGGCAACACCAGATCGGTCACCAGGAGGTCGATCGATCCTCGGTGTCCTTTGCAGAGTTTGAGCGCTTCTGAACTCCCTGAGGCTGAGAGCACGGAGCATCCAGCCTGCTCAAGGAGTTTTTTGCAGAGCGCGAGCGTAGCGGCATCATCATCCACGACAAGGACGGTTGGATTTTCGGTGTGTGCCGGCGACGGTGGTGGTGAGTGAGGCATCGAGACCTCCCTCTACGTGGAACACTCGATGACGACTTAGCCTAGCGCAGAAACAGCCGTTTACCTAGCGAAAGGTCATATTCTGCGAGGGATCGGTTTCGGTGCGTGCCTTGAGAGTGTCCAGTCGCTTGCGATCCAGTTGGACGTGAATCGACTGCTCATGGGTCACCAGCACGGCGCCAGGCGCCTCTCTTTTGGCGGCCTTCACCCATTTGCGCCTCGTGTAGATAACTTCGCCTTTCCCGCTTTTCTTCAGGTCGCTGTAGAGCAAGGCGAGCGTCGCCGCATCCCGTAAGGTTTCCGGCGGCGGATCAACGCCCTTGGCCAGTCGCACGACGACGTGGGACCCCGGAGTGCCTCTGGCGTGGAGCCACAAGTCGTCGCTCTTTGCCAGACGAAATGTCAGCTCCTCGTTCTCTTGAGCGTTGCGTCCGACAAAAATGGGCAGACCGTCGGCTGACATGAACCGCCGGAATGGACCTTTCCGCTTGTGAGCCGATCGCCGGAGGCTCGAGTCGGTCTTGCCGGCGGAGGGAGCGAGGCTCGTGGGCAAAGGGGCCGCCCAGGTGCCTTCCTTGATGGACGTGATCTCCCGGTGCAAGGCCTCGACCTCCTGTTCGGCGCCGGCGATTCGGGGAGGTAATTCTCGTTCGGCTGACAGGTGCTTGCGGTGCTTTCTGAAATAGTCGTTCATATTGTGAAGGGCTGATTTCGTCGGGTCGAGCGGGAGTGTGACTTCAGGAAGAGACGGGTCGTAATAATCGATCAGCGTGATCCGGTTCATGCCTGCGGCGGTACCCGTCAAATTCGCCTTGAGCAACTCACCATACCGCGCATAGTCGCGGTATGCGGCGGCCTTGGTGAGATCCTGCCGCCATGCGTCGATCCGGCGCAGCGTTTTTGCGAGCGTTTTTTTGAGCACGCGCAGTCGCTCCTGTTGCGCGCGTTCGCCCACCAGCATTCGCTCCTTGTCCTGATAATGCGCTTCAATCGCCTGAGACACCGGAAAACGGTGGGTGGCTCTCTGCGGATTGAAGCGTGGGGCCTTCTCCTGGGCGGAGCGGCGCGGCGGAGGCGCTTCGTACGGCCGACCGACGAGCTCTTGCTGTCGGTTGAGCTCTCGCAAAATATGGCGCCGTTCATCCAGAAGGAGGATATTGGCGTGCTGCCCGGTGAATTCGCAGACGATGGATCTGGGCCCGTGCCTGGTCGACACCGTCATCGTGACAATCCGGTCATGCCCGAGTTGCTGCATCTCCGTGAGTCGGGCGCCTTGAACCTGCGCGCGAAGGAATTGGCAAAACGACGGAGGACTGGCCGGGTTTGTCAATGGGCGGGACAGCAGATGGAGCCGTGCGGTTTCAGGCTCGCAGGAAATGAGCAGCCTATGCGTTTCACCTGGCATGCGAATGTCGAAGAGCAGGAGGCGATCGCCGGGTTGGTGGATTTTTTGAATCCGTCCCTGAACAAGGACGGGAGCGATCTCGTGAAGCACATATTCAAGTTCGGTGGCGCTCAGTGCCATGTTGCCCGGGCTTCGCACGATTGAGAGATGAAGTACGCCGGTCGTCCGAAGACAACGGCCGGCGATTGTAGCACACAGGTCCGGTCGCAGACTCCGAGCATCGGTCGTCATTGCTCCCTCTCATTGAGGACACGTACAATCCATACAAAGTTTCCTCGCATAGAATTGCAAATCACGTGACGCGTTTCTCCAGGTGTGAGAGGATCCCTTACGTCGAGCGAATGGCTGAACGATGACCGATGCGCGTGACTCTCCCGTTCGAGCCAGGATCTCGGTTTCAGGACGAGTCCAAGGCGTCGGCTATCGGGCATTTACCGTCCGCGCCGCGACCGAGCGTGGGCTGGTCGGCGGTGTGAGAAATTGCGAGGATGGACGAGTCGAGTTGGAAGCCGAAGGTCCCCAGGATCAGATCATGTCGTTGATCGCGGCGCTAAAGGTCGGTCCGCCGGCTTCGAGGGTGACCGATGTCCGCGTCGAATGGGTGTCGGCGACAGGCCGTCACACGGACTTTGCCATCTGGTATTAGCGGCCGTGTTGAACTGAGGTCGGAATGGCGACCAGACAAGACGATTTCTCAGACCAGGGTGAAGCGCGGAGACACCTCTCGGACCATGATGAGGAGGATGCCGCCGAGCTCGACCAGGCTTCCGACGACGAGAAATCTCGCGGCCGGTCGGAAGGGCTGGATACCCTCAAGAGCTATCTCCGCGAGATCCGCCGCTCGACACTCCTGACCTTCAAGCAAGAACAACAGCTGGGCAAACGGGTCATGGCCGGAGACGAGCAGGCTCGCCAGCAGATGATCGAGTCCAATCTGCGCCTCGTCATCAGCATCGGCAAGCGCTACATTCATCGGGGGTTTCCGTTCTCGGATATCGTCGAAGAGGGCAATCTGGGGCTGATCAAGGCGGTCGAGAAGTTCAACTACAAACGGGGATTTCGTTTCAGCACCTATGCCTCCTGGTGGATCAGGCAATACATCGAGCGGGCGATCATTAATCAGGGGAAGCTCGTGCGTCTGCCGGTTCACGTCGTGGAGCGGTTGAACCGCTATCTGAACAAGGTCGAAGCGCTCGTCCAGGAACTGGGGCGTGAACCGTCCGCCGAAGAGGTCGCGACGAAAATGAAAACGACCGAGGAGGAAGTGCTCGATCTGAAGCAGGTCGTCCGCACCACCTGTTCGCTCGACAGTCCGATCAACGATCGGGCCGACACTTTCCTTCGCGATGTGATCGAAGATCCGATGAGCGTCTCGCCCGCGGATACCGCGGAAGGGGTGATGCGGCGGGCCGAAATGATGACCTGGGTGAAGGAGTTGCCTGAGAAAGAGCAAACTGTTATTGTGTCGCGGTTTGGCCTCGACGGAAGCGAGGCGCGGACGCTTGAGGAGATCGGACGTGACATGGGTTTGACCCGCGAACGCGTCCGGCAAATCGAAATGGCCGCCTTGAGCCGTCTGCGCCATACCATCGAGCGCAAAACGCTGACACAATCGGACTTGCTCTGAGCCAATGACCGCTGCTGAGTATCGATCGCTCATCCGCGAAGTTCCCGACTTCCCCAAACCCGGCATTCTTTTCTACGACATCACGACGCTGCTAAAAGATCCCAAAGCCTTCTCGGCGATCGCCGACGGGCTCGTCGCGTATTATGGGGAGCAGCGGGTCGCGAAGGTGGTGGGCATCGAATCTCGCGGTTTCATCTATGGGGGCGTCCTGGCGCAACGGCTCAACGCGGGCTTCGTCCCGGTTCGGAAACCGGGGAAGCTGCCTGCCGACAGCTTCGAAGTCAAGTATAGCCTCGAATACGGCTCGAACTCGCTCGCGATCCATCGCGACGCGATCGGGATGGGCGAACGTGTGCTGATCGTCGACGACCTGCTTGCCACGGGAGGCACCGCTGCCGCCACCGTTTCGCTCGTCAGGCAGTTGGGCGGCGAGATCGTCGGGCTCGATTTTCTGGTCGAGTTGAAAAGCCTGCACGGCCGGCAAAAGCTTATCGGTTATCCCGTGCACTCCACTATCATCTATCCCTAGGGGGCGCCTGCCGTCCTCCTACAACCCCTTGTCAAACTCGGAGCAGCCGTGTTATAGATGCCGAACTTTTTTTGCCGTCCGGCGTTTACCCAGGGAGAGGACAACGCGATGGCGACGAGAACACCTCCGAAGAAGAAACTTATGAATAAGACGAAACCCACAACCAAGCCTGTGTCAAAAGTCAGACCGGAGGCGGCTGCTGCCGTCATTGAGAAGCCGGTGGTCAGTATGGCCGTGTCACCGCTAGCCGCAAAGCCGAAGGAATCCGCAAAGGAGCGTGAAGCGCGGGAGCGACGCCGCGAAGCGCTGCAGCAGATGCTGCTGCAGAAACGCCAGGAGATCCTCAAGGAAATCGAAGGCAGTCTAGGACAATCCTTGACCGAAGATCAGCAACGCCGCCTCGAATCGGCCCGCGATGTCGGCGATCAGGCGCTCATGGATCTGGACCGTGAACTGGGCATATCGCTCATGGAAATGCGCAATCGACGGCGGCAGGCCATCGATGAAGCCCTCACCCGGCTCAACGAAGGGACATACGGGATCTGTGCGGAGTGCGGCGTCGAAATCAGTGAGCGACGTTTGGAAGCCGTGCCCTTTGCAAAACTCTGCGTCGAGTGTCAGGCCAAAGAGGAACTTCTGGAAAAAATCGAAAAAGAAGAAGAGCGCGACTAGGTCCTCCTTGCCCCTCCCAGTTGACGCCTGCACTGTCGGTCAACCCGCCAGCGCCCACCCCTTCCTACTGACACGGTCCCACGAGGCTCACGTCCATGGCCCCTCTCGGAACTTATAACCGCGCTGTCGTCCTTGCGAGCGGGGGACTTGATTCGACCGTGACCGCCGCCCTGGCGCGGGAGGCCGGGCATGAGCTCTTATGGTTGACCGTCGATTACGGTCAGCGCCATGCCGTCGAGGTGGCACGGGCTCGTCAGGTGGCCGCCGCCATGCACGTGGCCAAACACACGGTGCTTTCTGTGAATCTGCGGGTGCTGGGCGGCTCCGCATTGACGGCTGAGTTGCCGGTTCCGAAAGACCGTCGCAGCGAGGAACGGAGTCGCGGGGTTCCGGTCACCTATGTGCCCGGCCGGAACCTGATTTTTCTCTCTCTCGCTGCGGCCCACGCTGAAGCCGAGGGCGCGTCCTTGATCTATTTCGGGGCCAATGTCCTGGATTATTCCGGCTATCCGGATTGCCGGCCGGAATTCATCCGTGCATTCGAAGCGGCCGTCGCTGCAGGAACGAAGGCCGGTGTAGAAGGAACTGCACTGCGGGTCTGTGCCCCCTTGCTCGACATGACGAAGGCCGACATCATTCGAACCGGCGTCAGGCTCGGCGCCCCGTTGCACCTCACTCATAGCTGCTACGATCCGGTCGGCGACCTCGCATGCGGACGATGTGATAGTTGTGTCATCCGACGAGAAGGATTTGCGAAAGCCGGGGTTGAGGATCCCACCAGGTATGCAGTACTCTGAGCGGAGTACCTTCGTCGGGCGTGCACCATCGTCCTGACTCATCATGATGGAGCGGTTAGGAGCATGAGCGTCTCACCGGAAGAGTTCTTCATGTACTTGACGATCGGACTGATCGTCATCGCGCCGATCGGCGCACGCGTCTATCGCCGCCTGATGCTCCAGCGGACGCAGAAAATGCTGCGCGAGCAGTTCGAGGCGAACGCTGGGCGACAAGGAGAGCAACGTTGATCCCGGTCTCGATGAGAGAGACGCTTTCCATGTCGCTGTCCGTCCTTGGGCTTACGCTTGGCCTGTATGCGATGGCTGCGTGCGACTCCTCTCAGCCGAAGCCCGCTGCCGGCGGAGGCATCGTTCCGGCAGAATTACAGGCTGGCGAGGCGAAGTTCAACGCCCATTGCTCCGCCTGCCACGGTGCACAGGCCGCCGGCACCCAGCAAGGCCCTCCTCTGGTCCACAAGATTTATGAGCCCAATCATCACGGCGACCCCGCCTTTTTGCGCGCGGCGGAATTCGGCGTCAAAGCCCATCACTGGGAGTTCGGTAACATGCCGAAAATCGATGCGGTGTCGCCTGCAGACGTCGAGCAGATCATCAGCTACGTGCGTTGGCTCCAACGGCAAGCCGGCATCTCATAATCTTCTGCAACCCTTGTCTCTCCTCGTTTTCCGGACCCGCTTCGG
>DASTFK010000175.1:0-3517 GCA_035719945.1 Nitrospira sp. | reverse complement strand
AACAAGATCGGCGCTGCCTTTGCGACCGGAGGACAGATCTCCAGTGGGAAGGAAGTGACGATGCTGACGATTCTTGCGGCCATGCTCGGCAACCAGATGATCGTCGTCAGCGGAGGAGGTGCATTCGGCGCTTCCGCCACGACGGAGGGCGACAGCCCCGGTATCGACAAGAAAGAATTAGCGGATGCTCAGGCACTCGGACGACGGGTCGCCGAAGTCGCTGCCATGCTGAGACCCACCCCCTCCAACTAGTCCGTTCTGGTTCAATCTAGAGTCCTGTGAAGAAGATCACACCGAGGGCCTTGAGCCGCGGAAGATGACGAGCGCTGCTGCGTTGTGTCGGGACGGGCGAGTACTTCAGGTGCTGACGGGGTTAAGTAGACGATGTTCGTTCTTGGCAAGTTCCACGAAGTGTTGAATGTTTTTGGAGCATCGGCCGCAACAGCCGGAGTCTTTCAAGCCGAACTTGGCTTTGATCTGGCATGGCATCACGATGCCCGCACGTGCCGCGTCGCGGACATCCGAGTCGGTGATTCCCTTGCACAAGCACAGATACATAATGCCTCCCTCGGCAACAACGATTATGAGAAGCATTCTCAGTATGCCACGACTGGAGGGATCTGTCAACAGGGCGCAACTTTTTTGTGGAAGAGCCAGTTTCCCCTTTGTTGCCCGCCAATTTAGAGGGTGGCTTCGAGCTGGCCGATCATGTCCCTGATCGTCGTGAATCCCGATTGCCAGAAGGACTTAGAGGTCATCTGGACATTCATGGAGGCGAGGATGCCTTCCGGAGACATTGAACCACCCGTGGCGAGCAGATCGAGATACTTGGGAACGAAAGAAGATCCTTCCTGCTGGTAGGTACGGTAGAGGGCCAACACCAAGAGATTGCCGAAGCTGTATGCATAGCAATAAAAGGGACTCGCATAG
The DNA here is from genome assembly GCA_035719945.1 of Nitrospira sp. GTDB lineage: Bacteria > Nitrospirota > Nitrospiria > Nitrospirales > Nitrospiraceae > Nitrospira_C. The sequence continues at coordinate 2,587 of DASTFK010000175.1, read as the reverse complement.
ATATGCGGGATCGTCAGCCATTCCCACTGAAACTCTTCCGGCACCTTCACCGCCTTACCGAACTGCTGGCGTAACTCGCTCAAGTAGGTCTGCGCCAGCTGGTCTCCCGTCGCCCCCTCGGCAATCATCTGGTGGGCGATGCGCTCGAATCGCACAAAGTAGGCCTGCCGTAGGACGGTCGCGTAGATGTCGTCGAGCTGGCTGAGCAATAAGCCCTGCCGGATCTTCTTGTTCGATTCCTGCTGAATCAACGCATCAGACAAGATTCTCTCGCCGAAGACGGACGCCGTTTCCGCGAGCGGCAACGTGGAATGGAACGTAAAGACCGAATGGTGCGCTGCCAGCATCCCGTGCACCGCGTGGCCGAGCTCGTGCGCCATGGTTGCGATGTCGCGAGCATCGCCCGTATAGTTCAACAGGACGTACGGCGTAATGCCCGGCACGGCGCTGTAGCAAAAGGCGCCGCCAAGTTTGCCTGGTCTGGTGGGGGCGTCGATGTGGCGATCGCTGAAGACCTGCTGGGCAAGGTCGGCCAGCCGTGGCGAAAAGCCCCGATAGGCCTCCAACACCATGTGCACCGCTTCCGGGTACCGGTATTTTTTCACCTCGGTGCGGTGCGGGGCATAGAGATGGTAGCGGCTCATCGACCTGATGCCGCAGATTCGGGCCTTGAGTTTGAAATATTGTTGGAACAGGTCGGCATTCTCTGCGCAGACGGACAACAGCACGTCAACGGCTGTATCGGGCACATCGTTGCCTAGATTCCGAGCGGCAATCGGGGATGTGAAGTGTCGCAGACTCAGGTTCTCTGATTTCCAGTCGTTGACCAGCGTCTTGTACATTTCGCCGAGCACATCGCGCTGGGCCGAGAAGACTCGATAGAGCTCCTGGTACGCGGCTTGACGCACCGAAGCCTTCGGACTCCGCACATGCGTCATCAACCCCTCCCGGTTGAGGACCTTCTTCTTCCCCCCAACCTTCATCGTGAACGTCAACCCGTTCGTCACCACGTCGTAGAGCGTGTTGACGGCGCTTCGGCCAGTGACATTCTTGACATTGATGATTTTTTCCTCAGGCTCGGTCAGCGTATGCGGTTTATAGCGGCGGATGGTTTCCAGGTGATATCGCACATCACCTGATCCGTCCAACAAGCGGGCCGCATTCTTCTCGTCGATGCCCTGCCACCACAACTCGAAAAACAGCAAACGGTTTTGCAAGATGGTCAGGCGCTCTTCCACGTTGGTTTTGAAGGAGCGGGCCTTGCTGTCCCCGGTATTTTCGGAAAACCAAAGGTACGCATAGGCTCCGAGCCGGGAAGCGCTTTGGGCCACGGATTCACTGAGGTGTAGAATCGAGGCAAAGTCATTGCCCGACAAGGCAGGGCTGAGGGTCGCGCGTGCCGATTCAATCTGAGTGACTTGCGCCTCGATGGCCGACAGATGCGCATCGAGTTGGCGGCGCGGGTCTTTAACCAGGTCGGTCAAATCCCATCGATCGGAGATCACCGTGCGTCTGGATTTTCGATCACTGTGGGTGGCGGCCATGCGTGGCTCCTTGTGGGCAAAAATGAATGTCAAATCGATCTTACCATCCGTCATATGGCGGCGCGCCAAAAAAATCAGCACGATTGGATGACGCCCAACGGCGGATCCGTTTGACAGCTCTGTGAGGGGATGTGAAAATCTGCTGGAGAGTGCTCTAATGAACGATCAGGAAATCAATCGTGCAGTCCAGTATGTCACGGCCAGCACCTCCTATGGCCGCGAAACGGTGGCCGATATCCTCAAAACCGGACTCGGAGAGCTGAGCGAGCTGGCAGTGCAGTCCACACGCCAATTCGAACGTGACGCCTTATTGGAGTACGTGTCCCAATGGACGATCAAACGGACGGGGCAACCGGAACCGCTTGTTCGCGAAGTGCTGGGGTGTGCCGGCCGCTGGCTCGACGAAGTGTACGAGGAAGTATCCAAACGGCATCCGGAGTCGCTGGGTCTGCCTCCCCCTGATGATGAGGAAGGCGCCGAGCCGGTGTAAATCGTCACCACCGGCGTCACGAGTGTAGCAATGCCGCGGTTTCGTCCCCGAAAGACCTTCCGGCTCGTCACTCATCTGCCTGACGGGCATCGCGAGCCCATCCCGGCGTGGAAGCGGGAGGAACTCGGCCTTTCGCCGGATCTAGAGGATCGGTGGACGACGCTCCGCCAGCACTGCGCCGATCAATCGAGTCATCTGCGGCTTGCCCGTCTCGTGCGGCGCATCACTCACTATGACTGTGGCGTCCGCGAGTCCGCTCTTGCCGAACTTGAACTGGCCGTGCAGTTGATTCGAGTCGGCGCCAGAATCATCTTCCTGCCTGAATCTCAGGCACGGACGGCGGATCTCGAGTGCCGCCTGGGCCGCGAACGCTTCTTCGTCGAGATCACTGCCATGGTCGGGTCCGCCGAGCGTCAACGGCTTCCGTTGCGCGGCCTGCTGCCTGATGAGGAAGGCATCGATGAAACAGACCGCGGGGTGATTTTGATCCATCGCATCCTGGCTCGCATCCAACAAAAGGCCAAACAACTGGCCGATTATTCCTCTCCCGTGG
>DASTFK010000174.1:0-4364 GCA_035719945.1 Nitrospira sp. | reverse complement strand
GCTCCAACCGCGCCGCAAACAGCGTAGGGACGTTCAATGCGGCAGCAAGCGGTGTAATCAGGAAGTCCGGTGCTCCGGAGATCAGAATGAGCTGATGGCCTGATTGCCGATGCGCCTCCAGCCGCTCACGGCCTTGGCGGGACACTGCCCGCAACATTTCGTCGTGAAAAAACTCACGGGCGCAGGCCTCGATCAGGGCCGGATCCTTTTCTTCCAAGTACACCTTGCGCTCGCGCAGGGGATGTATCGAGATGGATGGTCCCTGTCGGACCAGCCAGACGAGGCTTCGCTGCAATTCGCGCCAGCCGACCAAACTTCTTCGCCACAGATAACGGAAGAATCGCACCTCGCAGGCCTCTCCCGGGATGAGCGTGTTGTCGACGTCGAACAGCGCCGCAAGCGAGGCCGCGGAGACGGTCGTGGCGGCCCGGATGAGAGAGGGATGGAGGTCGTGATAGCCGTGCATGGTATTGGATTAATCGGCGAGCAATCGACGGCCAATCTTACAGAACAGGCCGTTGATTGACAAGGATTTTGGCCTACTTCTATAATGCCGCTCCCTCTAGAACAGGACTAGTCGAAGTTCCGGGGCCCGCTCAAAATGCCCTTGAACGAGGCCGCAGGGAGCCCTGCGAACGAGACGTACGCGGTTGTTACGTCGCAGTGAAGCAGGCGACCGACAACGAAGTTGAAGGGCATTTTGAGCGGGCCTGAGGCCGAAGTGGTGGAATGGCAGACACGCACGTTTGAGGGGCGTGTGGCGCAAGCCGTGCGGGTTCAAGTCCCGCCTTCGGCACCAATCGAGAACGCATGACCCACGGAGCAACGATGGCCCTTGCTGGTGCAACATCTGTGCGGCGTCGCAGTGTTCCGCCGACCAAACCTTCTTCGATCAGGCTGCTCTTGGTCGACGATCATGAAGTTGTTCGAGTCGGCCTGCGCACGGTCCTGCACAACAATCAAGGCATCACGATCGTCGGGGAGGCCGACAGCAAGGCGCAGGCAGCCGCGGAGGCCAAGCGACTGCGGCCAGACGTCATCTTGATGGACGTCCGCCTGCCTGACGGGTCCGGCGTTGAAGCGTGCCGCGAAATCTTGTCTGAACAACCGACCGCGCGGGTCATCTTCCTGACGTCCTACACGGATGACGACTCGGTCCTCGCGGCCGTGTTGGCCGGGGCGTATGGGTACGTGTTGAAAGAGATCGATTCGGCTGCGCTCATTCGCGCAATCAGGGCCGTGTCCACCGGCCGCTCCATCCTGGACCCCGCCGTGACCAAGCGGGCCCTCGAATGGATCAAGACCGTCCCGACTGCTGAAGGCCCTGCGCGCCCCTCGTCACTCTCACCGCAAGAGGAACGGGTCCTGGCGTTAGTGGCCGACGGCTTGACCAACAAAGAGATTGCCTCGACGCTCAAATTGAGCGACAAGACCGTCAAAAATTACCTGGCCAATATGTTCCAGAAGCTCCATATTTCCCGTCGGGCTCAAGCGGCTGCATTCTTCGTCAAGCGCACCGTGTAGCAAGGGCGCTCCGCGCCCTAGCTGGGGACCACCTGGCGGTAACGCACCCCGAACACACCCTATCGTGATGCCATCCTGGACTCTGTATCTCAATGTGGCATTGGGCAGCCTTGTCGTCGCGGTGGGCGCATGGCTGGCCTGTAACGGGCTGTCCCCGTACAGCGCGGCAGGAGTTGCGATCGCCGCTGCGGCGTTCTTATGGTGGCGTGGCCCGACCCTCACGCTCATCTGGGCCTGGTCGACGCTGTTGCTGGGCCTCGAATGCTTTGCCTGGCCCGTTGTGACCATGCTGCAAATTCGTTCGGCTGGCGGCGAGCCATCCGACGCCGAGATGGGGGTCATCCTCTCCGCCACACTCATGGGGCTTTTTTCGGCCTGTTTCTGGCTCGCCTTTTCCTATGGCCTGTTCAAACGGGCAAAGGAAGGACCGGGCGCGTCGCGACGGGAGAGTTCCTCTACGCCGTCCTCCAGGGCCAATGGCAGCGCTCGCGCGTCAAAGAAGCGGTAACGGTCACCACATCTCAATCGGATCCACGTCGACGTCGAACTTCACTGTTCGACGGGCATAGAGCGATTCAAGATCGGCCAGTGTCGATCGGATAGTCTGGACGGCGTTGAAGTCCGATCGGGACTTGATCAGGATCTGTCGCCGGTAACGTCCGCGCACCCGGGGCACAGGCGACTGAACGGGTCCCAGGATGGTGAGGTGCTCGCCTTCAGGCGTGGCCTTCGCCGCACGGCTGAGTGCAGCCGCCCAGGCTTGGGCCGCGTGTGCGACGGTCGGTTCGAGTGCACCGGAAACATGCAGGACGATCACGCGAAGGGCCGGAGGAAAGCCGAGCGCCGTCCGGTGCATCAATTCCTCCGCTCTGAAGATCGCATCATCCTGTCGGGCCACCGCCTCGATCACATGGTGCGACGGCAAGTACGTTTGAATGATCAACCGACCACCCGCCGACATCGGCTGCACCAGACCCGCAGCGTCCTGCAGCAAATGAAACGTGCGTTCAGCCGCTCGAAAGTCGGGAAGGCTCAGCCCCGCATCCGCCTGCACGGCGCCCGCGAGACCCAGCGGTGGCACCAGATCATCTCTCAACAGTAATTGGGTGCCAATGAGCACATCCCACTCTCGCCGACGAATGCGTATCCGGATGCCCTCGGCTTCTTTCGGCCTTCGCATGGTCTCCCCGTCGACTCGCAACACCCGTGCAGAGGGAAACCGTCGCTTCACTTCTTCTTCCAGACGTTCGGTCCCTTCCCCGACAGGCTGCAGCCGGGCACTCCCGCACGCAGCACACAGGTCCAGAATCGCATGGGTGGCACCACAATAATGACAAAACAGCACGTTCTTTTGCCGCGAAAAAGCGAACGCCACGGCACAGGAGGGACAGCGGGGAACCTGGCCGCAGTCTCGACAGATGAGCGCGCCCGCATAGGCTTTCCGGTTGAGAAATAACAGAATGCCAGCCTGACGCGCCAAGGCTTCGCGCATGGCCTCGTGCAGCCGGACGCTCAAGAGCAGTCGACGATCCTCGCGTCGAAGATCCACGACCTCGACCTGCGGCGAGATATCCGGTCGACCGGGCGCTTTGAGTAGGTGCTTCGGCGCTTCCAGGCCGGACGCTTCGAGAGAGAGATGGGCCGAACTCAAGACGAGAAGCGCCCCTTCCTCCTGGGCTCTCATCCACGCAACATCCCGCGCATGATATCTCGGCTCCATCGGTTCCTTGAGCGCGGAATCCTCTTCGCGGTCGATCCAGATCAGACCGATGGGATCGAGCGGAAGGAACACGGCGGCTCTCGTGCCAACCACGACGGAAACATGGTTCCGACGAATCTGCTCCCAGATTTCAGACCTCTTCTCATCAGGCATCATGCTGTGAAGCGCGGCGGTCACCGTAGCCGGGTGAGCCAGGGCGGCAGCGAGTGATTCCGCACGTGAGGTTTCACCAGTGATCACGAGCACCTTCCGTCCTAGTTCCACCGTCCTGATCGCGACAGCACGAAGCAAGGCGAGGCGTTCTGCCGGATCAGCCTCCACCAACAAACGGGCGGACGTACGGCCCTCCACCGCACGCAGGACGCGCGATTCCCATTCGACGTTCCGCGATGTGCCACAAACGTGTTGACGCTCGTCAGAGTGGGAACCGAATAAGCCAGGGGTCTCGGCAGCCGTGCGAGCGCGCACTTTGTGTGCCCATCCTCGATCGAGGATCGACGTCAAGACCTCCTCATGAGTCCGGTCCTTGCTGTGACAAAGGCGAGAGAGCGAAATGCCGAGCGGACGACGTTTGAGACGCTTCAGAAGTTGAATGAACTCAGGGGGAATCGACTCCTGTTTGGTCAGAGCTTCTTGACCTTCCTTGGTCAATATCATGCGGCTCGAGTCAACCCTGGTCGATTTGGGCGGGAGCACCAGCCTGAGGCATTGTCCCCAGGGTGCCACATAGGTTTCAGCCACGGCCTTCGCCAGCAGCAGCAGGGGAGGAGGAATGTCGACGCCACGATCAGCCGTGACCAGTGTGCGAATGGGCTTGAGCCGTTCGAGCGGCACTTCCGGAGGATGGTGAGTGCTGAGCGCAATGACCGCACCTTGAACCAGAGACCGGCCGAACGGCACGAACACTAGGTGACCGACCCGCAACACCGTTCGTAATTCAGTGGGAATTCGATAGGTAAATGGGCCGGCGAAGTGGCGGGGGACAATGATTTCCGCGAAGAGCGGAGCGTCGGGTTCCTGTGGTGTGATAATCCGCGACTCACCGATCATGCGGCATTGTAACAGCAGGAGTCGAGAGGGGAAACCAGGAGGCTCGCGCACACTGGGACATGCTCACAAC
>DASTFK010000173.1:0-2861 GCA_035719945.1 Nitrospira sp. | reverse complement strand
GCAGACCTTTGATGTCGCCTATCAATGGATGCCGCTTGGCCCGCAAGACGGTCAGGTTGCCGCCATTACGGGGTTGCGGCGCGCGCTCCGGCTAGGGGGCAGCGCGTTCGCGACCGGTTCGGCAACGCTCCGCGAGCACTGGAAGGGATTAGGCTTTCAGATGGTGTGGGAGGAACGTGTCGAACAATTGCCGACGTTTCGGATGCACCGGGCCATATTGCCGAAGGCCCGGCTCCAAGACGAACTCACCTTGTATTTCGTCCAAGCTGTTTGAAGCAGAGGAGATTTTCGGTCCATCTGTGCCCGATCGCTTGACAGCTTTGAGCCGGCCTCAGTAAGATAGCACAACCTTTAACGCTCATCCTGAGAGGTGGGCAAGGAGCACAACATGGCTCGCCGCCGAGCGACAACCCACTACCTTCTCATCGAGTGCCGGTGAGGAGGTTTTTTTATGTCTGAATCCCCGATGAGACCGTCAACACACGCTGGCCGCCAGCAAGAGCGGCTTGTGATGGAGTCCGGCGATATGGCACGGGCCATGACCAGGATTGCCCACGAAATCCTCGAACGTAACAAGGGCGTGAAAGATCTGGCGTTGGTCGGGATCCGCACGGGCGGCGTGCATTTGGCCCACCGGCTGGCACGACGTCTCCAAGATATCGAGGGGGCCGCGATTCCCATCGGAGAGTTGGACATCACGTTATATCGCGACGATTTGGCGCTCCGGAAAGAACAACCGATTTTGCGCAGGACATCCGTTCCGTTCGATATCTCCGGGAAAATCGTTGTGCTCGTGGACGACGTCCTCTTCACCGGGCGGACGATCCGGGCGGCCATGGACGGCCTGATCGACCTCGGTCGGCCGGCGGAAATTCAACTGGCCGTCTTGGTCGATCGCGGACACCGGCAATTGCCGATCAAGGCGACGTACATCGGGAAAAATATTCCGACCTCACGCGAAGAAAACATTCAAGTACTGCTGGAAGAGGCGGGGGACGACGACCGGGTCGTCATTCTCAAAGCGTGACGGAGATAGCGCGATGAGTCTGAAACGAAAAGATCTTCTAAGTTTGGCCTCGTTGTCGCGGGAGGAGATCACGTTGATTCTTCAAACGGCCGATTCGTTCAAGGAAGTCACCGGCCGCGAGATCAAGAAGGTGCCCGCTTTGCGAGGTCGCACCGTCGTCAACCTGTTCTTCGAACCGAGCACCAGAACCCGAACGTCGTTTGAGCTGGCGGCCAAGCGGTTGAGCGCCGACGTGATCAATTTCTCGCCTTCCCCGAGCAGCGTCGTCAAAGGCGAAACGCTGCTCGACACGGCGCGTAATATTGAGGCGATGCAGGCCGATATCATTGTGCTCAGGCATTCGTCGGCCGGCGCAGCTGAGGCGCTGGCGCGCGGGGTGAAAAGCTCGGTGATCAACGCCGGCGACGGATGGCATGAGCATCCCACCCAGGCGTTGCTCGACCTGTACACGATCCGGGAACGAGGATTGCCGTTTAAAGGGCTTCGCGTCGCCATCGTCGGCGACGTGGCGCACAGCCGCGTCGCCCGTTCCAATATTCATGCGCTTTCGAAACTGGGTGCCGAGGTCCGCGTCGTGGGCCCCCCTACGATGATTCCCAAGGGCATTGAGAAGCTGGGCGCGACGGCCTTCTATAACCTCGATGAAGCCTTGCGCGGCGTTCAGGTCATTATGATGCTGCGGTTGCAGTTGGAACGGCAGGGGCGCGCCCTCTTCCCGACGATACGGGAATATGCGCGTCTGTATGGGCTGACGGGGGATCGTGTCAAACTGGCCGAAGCCGGCGCGATCGTGATGCATCCGGGACCCATCAACCGAGGCGTGGAGATTGCCCCGGAAGTTGCGGATAGCCTCTCATCTGTAATTTTGGACCAAGTGGCGAACGGGGTCGCCGTGCGAATGGGAATCCTGTATCTGATGTCCGGCGCAAACTAAAGAGATGGTCGAGTCCGGGGACGGTAACGCATGGCAATCGTGATTCAAGGCGGGCACATTCTCGACCCGGGACGGTTCAATGCCGTCGGCGACCTGGTGATCGATCAGGGGAAAATTATTGCGATCGGTCAGGGAGTCAAGGTCCCCGCCGGCGCCACGATTTACCCGGCCAAGGGCCGACTGGTGGTTCCAGGATTCGTCGACCTTCACGTACATTTTCGTGAACCGGGGTTCGAGTACAAGGAGACGATCCAGAGCGGCGCCGCGTCGGCGGTCGCGGGTGGGTTCACGACGGTCTGCTGCATGCCCAATACGAATCCCGTGAACGACAATCAGGCGATCACCGAGTTCATGCTGGAGCGGGCGCGCGCCGCTGGTCTGGCGAACGTGTTGCCGATCGGCGCGATTACCAAGGGCTCCGAAGGAAAAGAGCTGGCCGAAATTGGCGATCTGCGCCGGGCTGGCTGTGTCGCGATTTCCGACGACGGGAAACCCGTGATGAACAGCCTCGTCATGCGCAGAGCGATGGAATATGCTCTCGCGTTCGACATTCCGGTCGTCGATCATTGCGAAGATCTCCATCTGGCGGAAGGCGGGTGCATGAATGAGGGTGTGATTTCCACTGAACTCGGCCTGCCCGGCATTCCGGCGGCAGCGGAAGATGTGATGGTCGCGCGCAACGTGTCATTGGCCGAGTTGACGGGAGCCCGGCTGCATCTGGCGCACATCAGCACGGTCGGTTCCGTGCGCATGGTGCGTGAAGCCAAGGCGCGCGGGATCAAGGTGACGGCAGAGGCCTGTCCGCATCATTTTACGCTGACGGAAGAGGTGGTCCGCGGCTTCAACACGCTGGCGAAAATGAATCCGCCGCTCCGAACCTGGCAGGACGTTCAAGCCATC
>DASTFK010000172.1:0-2838 GCA_035719945.1 Nitrospira sp. | reverse complement strand
CGACACAGACGGTCGCCAGGAAGCCCATTCCGATGCGCATCGACCAGGGGACTTCTTTGGCATGGGTGGCGTGAGAACTGCGCGGCAGAGCCAGGAACGAGATCCCAAACGCCTTGGCGAAACAGGTCAGGGCCAGTACTCCGGTGAGCGCCAGCATGGCCGCGGCGATCGGGAGCATAAGCTTCATCAGCAGTGAGGGCATCTGGTAGCTCAAGAACAGGCTTTGGAAGACCAGCCATTCGCTGACGAATCCATTGGTAGGAGGCAGCGCCGCGATCGACACTGCGCCGATGAGGAAACAGGCGCCGGTCCAGGGCATCCGCCGGAGCAAGCCTCCGTATTCCTCCATGTTCCGGGTGTGGGTCGCGTAGAGGATCGACCCTGCGCCCAGAAAGAGCAGCGCCTTGAACACGGCATGATTGATGGTGTGGTACAGACCGGCGATCAATCCAAGGGCGGCCAACTCGTCGAGTCCATAGCTGTGAAAAATCATTCCTGCTCCGATGCCGAGCAGAATGATCCCGATGTTCTCGACGCTGTGGTAGGCCAGGAGACTTTTGAGATCGTGCTCCATCAGTGCGTACATCACGCCAAGCAACGCCGAGAATGCTCCGATGACGAGCACGACAAATCCCCACCACCAGGGAAAGTGCCCGCCGAAAAAGTCGAAATACACTCTAATCAAGGCATAGATGGCGGTCTTAATCATGACGCCCGACATGAGTGCTGAGATATGCGATGGGGCGGCCGGGTGGGCATAAGGCAACCACACGTGGAGCGGTACAATGCCCGCCTTGGTGCCGAATCCCATCAGCGCCATCAGAAAGACAAGGGTTCTCATGCTGTCCGGCATAGGCTGTTCCGGATGACGGAAGGCTTCGAATGAAAACGATCCGCCTTCTTGGAAGAGAAACAGGAATGTCAGGATGATGAAGGCGGTCCCCACGTGGGTCATGATCAGGTAGAACAAACCCGCGTAACGCACGTCGATCTTTTCATGCTCCGTCACCACCAGGAAATATGAAAACAACGACATCAGTTCCCAGACGAGCAGAAAGAAGAACCCGTTGTCGGCCAGGACCACAAGCGTCATGGAAAGCAGGAAACCATTGAAGAGTGATCCGAGCAGTGCAATGGAAGCGCGACCATAGAATTTGGTCACGTAGCCGAGCGCATAGACGGACGCCGCAAGGCCGACCAACGAAATCGTCAGCACGAAGAAGGAAGCAAGCGGGTCAAGCCGGATGGCGAAGGTTAAAAGCGGAAGAGTCGAGGGTAGGGACATCATGAATGGTTCGGGTGCCAGAAGCCCAGCGATGCCAAGGGCGATTCCCCCACTGCCGGCAACGCCGGCAAGTCCGTGAGCGAGGACATTTTGCACTCTTGGTTTGGCGGGGATACAGAGTGGGAGAAGCAGTCCTGCTGCATAACCCGCGAAGATCAGGAGAAGGAGAATAGCCATATCCCGGCGATCGGCTACCGCTCCTGACGAATGAGGGTAGGGACGATTTGGTTCTGGACTTCGTCCGGAATACCGTATCGCGTATAGGGATGGTCGACCATTTGATTGGCGTAGAGCCGTCCAATCGGTGCAGGGATCTTGACCTCAACCGCTGTCTGCCCCTTGGGCGGGATCGTCACGAGCTGCTCTTTCGCGCCTCCGATATAGGGATGCCAGACGACCATCTTGTATGTACCGGGGGGAATATCACTGATCGCGAAATGGCCGTCTTTGTCGGATGTGGCATAGTAAGGATTCTCCATAGCTAACCCCCAGCTTTCCATATAGGCGTGGAATCCGCACTGCATGACGAACACCCGGCGGCCCTTTGACATGCCGACGAGCTGCTTCATCGGGTCGCCCGCCAAATGTTTGTGATACAGGGCCGCGTCGCTCCGATCCTTGAGGTCTCGCGGATGTTGCGGGTTCATCGGCAGCGGCACATTGAAAAGAACCCGTGCTCCGAGGTGTGAACTCTCGTAGGCTTGAATGTCGTGCATGACTGGGTCCATGTTCACGACCACGACATTTTCGTTTTCTCGGACGATGGTCGTAAAAGGGACAAAGCGGCAATCTCGGGCTTCAATTCGCGGGCTCGAAAAGCTCAAAGCAAAGCTTTTCCCTTTGTCGATACCTTCGAGATAAACCACGACGTCGCGGAACTCTCCAATCGGCCCCACGTTGAACGGCTGCAACAATCGCCAGCCTTGACCGTCTGAAATCCGGCCGCAGTAGACCTGATCGGGCAGTGTCGTCAGGTTGTAGCCTTTGGGTTTCGGTAACCGGCCTTCCAGCATCACCGTACCGAGTAACGTTCCTCCATCGGATACCGTGGTTTCTTCATAGGCCCAGGCGATTCCTCCGCACAAGGAGACGGCCAATAGCAGGAGAGACATGGCGCGATTCATATGGTGAGACTCCTTCTTGTATAGACACAAGTCTTCTGATCACATCCGGGACTGAACCGGACGTCCCGTCCGGCTCCGGCAGCGAGTCATCCCTTCTCGTGCCTTGAGATTATTTGGATCAAAATCCAACACTGCCTTCCAATGGAATAACGCTTCGTCATACAGGTCGGACTCTTCGAGCAGGAATGCTAGATCGCACCGTGTAAGGACATCGGCAGGGCAGACATCCAGTACCTTCTGTAATGCTCTGAGACGCTCGATCCATTCGTTACGCATGTTCTTTCTGTCTCAGTGCAGGGAGGATGCCGCGGAAAGAGTTCGCAAGCTTTTCATTGTTGACGCAAATAAATTGAACACTTACGTGGGAAGCCGTTTGTGGGCTTCACCGACTCCTGCAAGATTTGCAGAGTTGTTGTAGTGTGGGTCATG
>DASTFK010000171.1:0-4951 GCA_035719945.1 Nitrospira sp. | reverse complement strand
AACCAGCCTTGATATAGGGCACGACGAGATTAAGCAAATCGGTTTTGGTATAGAAAAACGCGCACAGGTGTTCCCCCCAATGGACCGTACTCGTTCCCGGTATACCCACCCGTCGAGCCACTGAGTTAGCCATATGAGACCTCCAATGGGACGTATTTTATTTCTAACGGTAGGGAAGAGCAAGGCAGATGAAGGCCAGTTCACTACTATCTCGGCAAATAAACCGCAGATCGCACGTCGGACCGCCTGAACTCACGTGTCTCTTGGCTTGTTGTTGTCCGCGGGCGTGGAGTAGGCTACATAGTGAGCTCCTTTGAGGACACGGCGGTGATCGAGTTATGGCTTACCCCTCCTGAAAGGAAAGTTGAGAGATGATTTCAGAATTCAGAACGATCGGCGTGCGAACCCATTTGCAGCGAGGTGCCGCATTGGCGCTAAGGAGGAGAACGCAACGCCTAATTCGCCGCGCATGCGTTGCGACGGCGTTGCTAGTGACGATAGCCACCGTGGCTCAGCCGGTTCACTCCGCAGGCGGAGGTCAGCCGAAGTTCCAACGCATATCGACGCAGTTCATCGCGGCGTTGGGCGATCCAGGTGCAACCTCCGGCAGCGGCGCGCAATCCTGGGGTCTGTGGCCTCTGGACCCGGGTCCTCGGGGCGTCGAGCTGAACAGCTATAAACGGTTGAAGGATACAGGCGGCGTCGCCCCGGCGCGCTGGAAATTCGACGGCACGGACTGGTGGCTGGAGGAACACGGTTTGATCATGGAGCAGCCGACCTTTCCACTCCCTCCAGGCAAATATGTGGTCACGGGCGCCCGCGACGTGACGGCTGTACTGACCATTCATCCCGCCGACAAAAATGGCGACAGGCGCTGGGAGCTCGATAAAGGCGCAACGCTCTACGACGTGACGCACCTGGCCTGCCGCTCCGCGCGCTATACACCGGCGGCGGTTGGTGGTTCGTGCTCACCGGCAAACGCGCACCAGACTGCGTTTCCAGTTGCGCCAGGGGGAGCGATGCCTCCGGTCGAGGGCTGCACGAAGCAGGACTATGCGGTTCTAATCGTGATCGGCGTGGGTGTGGAAGACTGAACGCCGGTGACGACGGACTACAAGGACCTTGACAACGCCTTCACGGACAGTGCGAGCTCCTGCGACTCCCGTATCTCACATAGAGTTCGAGACTGTAGTGCTCGATGAGAGTACACTCCTTGACCGAAAAGTCCCGCGGAGACATCTCATGCACGAGGATCTCACAGGCTTCAAAAAAATGCTCCATCTCCGCTGACACGTTTTCCATGGCCCACCGCCTTCCTCACAGGGTCGGCGGTCGGGCCTTCCGGGAGGCCGCAGACAATGTGTAGTGAGAGGAATGAAGAAGCAGAGTCTGGGCGCATTTAGAGAGGCTGTCAATGCGCCAGCAGATTAGACTGGCAGCCTTTGAAAGGAAGACCTGGATTCGATATCAGCCCTCGGCGCCCTCAAACCTGGCACAAGGGTCGGCTACTGCGGGCATTCAGGAGTGGCAGGGAGGCGTGTTCCCTCGGTGCCGTGGCTACCACGCAGTTCCCGACCATTACTAGGGAAGTTCCTGTCGGCAAAATCGTACAAAAACCCTGTAAATTCACATTGATAGGACGCACGCATTTGGTGCAGTATAAGGAATGCAACCACTTGAACTTACCAACTTTTTCGCGGCCACACAAAATCTTCGGAAGGTCATGGAAAGTGATGTGCCTCTTGATTACTTCGACCGACTTTCCCTCGAAAACCACGTGGCTCTATTACAAATAACGTACATAGAGTGGAAACAACGGAATCGTGAACCACCCGCTTACCTGTCTGCCGCCTAAAGCTTTCATCTTGGATTGGACTCTGTTGCCTCGCTCTCCTGAGGCGGGTTTTCTACTTTTCTCGATATAACGGTCAGTAGCAGTAAACCGCATCCTTCGCGGCTGCAGAGCTTTGGCAACGAAGGCGTTCTGCCGAACCGGCTTCTTGCAATGTCTCTAATGGTTGAATAAAATATCGGTCCCATGTCTGTATTTCTCCCAGAGTCTCCTCAACAATCATCAACCACTATCACTGTCCTCTTGATCGACGATGACGAACCCGACCTGAACTATTGGTCGAACACACTCCGGAATCTTGGCAAGAACTATACAGTATTAACAGCTCGCGACCGCGCGTCTGGTGTTGCGATATGCAGAGGTCGAACGGTTGACTGCGTGCTGTTGGACCTCGACATGCCAGAATCGGGGTTCGACGTACTGTTGGACTTGATTCCTGATCCAAAGCAGCCATCGATAGCCGTGGTCATACTCACTCGCCTGGTCTATCCCACTTTATGCGAGATAGCAAAGATGCATGGAGCCCAGGATTGGTTGGTGAAACGAACTACTTCGCCTGAGCAACTGGACGCTGCCGTTCAGCGGGCTGTCGCTTCAGTGAAATCGATACGGCAGAAAGCTCTCCCCAATGTCCTGCAAACTTGATCGCACTACGCGTGCTGGGGCGTGGCAACGTGCCGACTAGCTTCTCGTATTGTTAACCTCCGGATTTCGAATCCCCCCGGCGAGGTAGTTTCATGCCTAATAAAACAGGCAAGCTTCGATATTTCTTTGTTGGTGAGGATGACTCTCTTAACCGGATCTATTTGACGAAGTACGAACGAATTTGTGATAGGGCTGAGCCGATCACGCTCTATGCCGGAAAGACGCTCCGATTTATCGAGACGTTCATTGAATGTGATGAAGATGGGAATGAAGAGCTTCTTCGTGCATGCTTCATCCGGCATCAATTCGATGAACAAGGGCTGTGGGATAAGCACGACAAAGATGGTGTAATGCGAGGCGCAATGGAGGGCGTCTCATTTGTTGGGAAAGGCGATTACATGGAGGAACTTCACAAAGCCGAGCATGTCGATCCTTTCCGATGGACCCCAACTCCTCAAATGGTGGAACGGTTAAAGCAAGCTATACGGACAAAGCAAAAACATAGCTGAGGATGGAGTGAGCCTACTGCAGAAGATGCATTTTGAGTCCGGACTTCTCAGCGTAGATGCAAGCGGAGACTTCTCGCTGGAAGATGCACAATTGGCTTTCCTAGAAATGCTGGGGGCTGTTGCCCAATATAAGGCTGAGAAAATATTGCTCGATGGCCGGAACGTGAATGGAAATCCCGGGGACATCGAGCGCTTCTACTACGGCGAATTCGCAGCGAGAGAAACCCGCAGGATTGTCGTTGAGCACAAAATTGTGCCGCGGTTTGCGTATGTTTTGCATGAGCCTCTTCGTGATCCGGCAAGATTAGGAGAAACCGTTGCCACGAATCGAGGGATGGTTATCAAGGTCTTTGAGAATCCAGAAGATGCTACCGAATGGTTAAACAAGGCGTGCTGATTCGCAGGGTTCCTTCTGCCAAGATAATTAAAACCTCTGCTTGCTCACCTCTTCGCCTATTTCAGCTCGTTGAGCCACATGTGAGCGACGACGCATGAAGTAGCGTGTAATTGCATCTCACCGGAGTGTGGCCGCTTGCTCTGTCAGCAGAGCAACCTTGAATTTCAAAGGTCAGAGGACAGCCCACGGCATGACCTGGCCTTTCGGCTCTAGAGGCCCACCCATTGGGACTTATCTCCACCACAGTGTATCTCGCCGCTATGCGCATGATGCAAGTTGTCAGTGACTTCCTGCTGAAGCGTCGCTTTTAAGAATGCACATCCCTCATAAAACTCTTTTTCGGCACCTCATCTGTCATTCCTCGGGAAATAAGTGCAATTTCGTGAGTTCTCTGCGGGATCTCGCCTCCTCCGGCAACTAGGCTACCGCGTCAATTTTCCCTAACCCACAGCCTACAATGTTGTAGGCGCACGTCACCTATACGTTTGGCTAGTAAAACAAAATTGTCGGCCATGTTATGTTAATCATTGACGAAGATCCCCACTTTAACCATGGGGGGTGAACAATGGCAGCTACGCGGGCAACTACACGCGTGTTACTCGTCGATGATGAATCCTTGGTCCGCCGGATTCTCAAACAAATCCTCGCAGCCTACCAAGATATGGAATTGGTTGGCGAGGCAGCCAATGGCGAAGAAGCCATTGCCGCAGTGGGCAGACTTCAACCAGACATTGTGGTGATGGATATTCGCATGCCCGCATTAGATGGGATCGCCGCGGCTCGGGAGATTAGAGTCAAGTATCCCCATGTGAAAATTATCGGCTTGTCAGAGTATGGTAATGACTTCAACACAGATGCGATGGAACGAGCTGGCGCGGTAGGAGTATATCTAAAATCGATGGCTCTGGAAGAACTCTACCCGGCAATTAAAGCCGTTCATCCAGCGACTTAGTGAGTCACAGCCCGTCGCTGAAAAGCATTTTAGCCTATCGAAGACCACATGCTAAGTTTCGGGTTTTACTACCCTAAAGCTCAGCATTGATGTTTTCCACGGAGCCATTTTGCTGTGTCGGGACACGCAGCGAGGAAAGCCGCCTCACCACATTCCTGAATCCGCATCGTCCGCAAAACGACTCGGCAGGCTAATCTATCTTAGGACACTCAGCAAAGAGACGGATTCACCTTTATGTCAAATATTCGCAGAGACGTAAGCGAATTCATTCACGCGGGTAAGAGTCTGTTCGAATTGAAGGACCTCTCTGAAGATGAAGAAGAGGCTATCAGGGATATGCTATGGGAACTGATTGTAAGGTTCCCGGATGAAGGCGACGATGCTGTGGATTAGCCTCGACAGTCATTATTACTGCTCCCGAGAGCAACACATCGATGTTGCCTCTGCATTCCATCTACTATGCCGTTGAAACGATTCTACCTACCTCTTTTAGGGAATAGCGTCGACCTTTCCAGATGTCTACGATGATAAGTATGCTGATGTGGACACAGCAGAAGCCAACCACAGCTGGTTGGTACTGGATGTTGAGCCCCGGT
>DASTFK010000170.1:0-6903 GCA_035719945.1 Nitrospira sp. | reverse complement strand
TAATGAGATTGACCAGAATGTGGAGGATCTCGTCCGGGTTGCCCCGCGCGGCGGCGCCCTCCTCATATTCTTTCCGCACGCTGATATCGTGAAAGCTGACCGCATAACGGGCGATTTTCAGTGCTTCGTCAAGCCGGTTGTTCAAGCACACCATCGTCTCATCGCGAGACAAGCTCTTTCTGGCATATTGCGTCAGATCCCGACAGATGGCGCTGGTTCGGCGCACGGCTTCAATGATTTCTTGCGCCTGTGCGCGGACGGCTTTCAGGTCCGTCTCCTCCGCCAGGTTTTCGGCCAACCCCATGATCAACTGGAGCGGATTGTTGATGTCGTGCGCAATGCCCGCAGCAAACGAGCCGATCCCCGCCAATTTTTCCGCGTGAAGGAGCTCAGTCTGAAGATTCGCTTCATGACGGACCAGTTCCCACAGGAGGCGAGCAGTCGATCCGCTCAGGACCTCGGTCTCGGGGCGCTTGTGGATCTGGACGAATCGTTCCACCTCGGGATCTCCGGTGACATCCATGATCAAGTTCACGCCATGGTTGTACACGAGATCCTCCACCCGGTCAGCGACCGGGATACGGAGGTTTTTCGCCCGCGTGAGTCCGGGCGCGGCCGGATCTCGATCGGAGATTCCGATGATTTCGATCGAAGGAATCAAGTGGAGGAGATCGAGGAGCGCGGTCCCTCCTCGTCCGGCCCCGAGGATCGCGACCTTGGTTTGCGCGAGCTTCGACACCACCGCTCTGTCCGTCAGAGGTTGCACGGCATGACTCCCTGGATGGAGGGGAGGGATCACGGCCCTCCCCGACATCATACCAGTGGAGAGAAGTTTAGAGATGTGCGAGCTCTCTCTGCTCCATGGCTCGAGCGACCGACTCCCGAAGCTTCTCGCCTTCCACCGGCTTGACCAGATAGTCCACTACCCCCTGGCGGAGCATGGACGTCGCCATATCCGCATCGGGGAACCCGGTCAGCACGATGACCGGCACTCTCGGATAGTTGGCCCGGAAGTAGGCGATAGCTTCCACACCGTTGATCTTCGGCATGCGAATGTCGCAGACCAGGATGTCCAGGAGGAGTCTGTTCTCTCCCGCGTTGATGGTCTCGATCGCCTTTTCGCCGTTCTCTGCTTCAAGGACGTCATAACCGGCCTTCTGCAACGTCATGCGAACCACCTTGCGGACGTCCGCTTCGTCATCGACGACCAACACACGTCCATTCGTGGCTTGATCACCCATGAAAAATCCCGATGTAAATTCTCCCATGATGTCCTCCTTAGTTGGATGGTGAACGGTGTATGTGTTCCGGCATGGCCTTGTTTGCCGTGGAAGAGAGCAAGCGATGTGCCTTCTGGGCCGTTTGTGCATTGTCTGTACTTTCCTGTACTTACCGGCGATTGGTTCTCCACTCGTTCTGCCGGGACGGTTGGAATCCACCACCAAGGCTCAAATGCACCACCAGCCTGAAAGAAGAGCCGTCATCAATCGGCCCACCAAATGCGGCGCAACAAAAATAGTGAGCTCAGCAGCACCGTGGTTGCGGTCAGTGTCACTAGAGTGTTCATGACTGCCTCCTTGTTCTCTTCAATGCTCTGACCCATACAACAACAACTTTCGTACCATGAAGAGTGGTGACAGGGTGATGACTGAATAGTCCTTCAATTCTGGGTGCTTCGAGGTCGGAAGCAGCCCGCATCTTCTGAATGAGGCAGCCTGTCCAAAGGAATCACATTCGATTCAGCGCTGAATCCAATTGAGACCCATGGGCTGTCGCGGCTGTAGAAGAGCGGAATTGCCTTTCCGAAAGCGCCTACGGTATCCTGCCTGAAGCAGGTGGGACGCGCGTCAATCGTCGAGGTGATACAACGTCGGGGAGGGCCATTGATTACCCAAGATACGCTGACGGACTTCATTAGACGGACCATGCCGGACGCGGTCGTGACCATGATCGACAAGACCGGCACGATGGATCATTTGAAAGTGACCATCGTTTCGGACGCGTTTCAAGGCAAGAACCTGCTTGACCGACATCGCTTGATCTATCAGGCACTTGACGCACCGATGAAGGACGGGCGCATCCACGCCCTGGAGTTGACGGCGAAGACCAAAGAAGAATAGCAACAGTTGATGGCTCAGAGCCGCTGACTGGTTGCTGGAAGGAGGCCGACGATGGCGGATCCAATTGAAGATGAAATTCAAAAGGAAGTCAAAGCACACAAGATTCTGGTCTATGGCAAGGGCACGAAGCAGATGCCGATGTGTGGATTTACCCGGGAGACGATGCAGTTCTTCGAAAAATACGGCTACCCCTATGAGGTGATCGACGTGTTGTCGCAGCCGGCCAAGCGGGAAGCCCTCAACAAAATGACCAACTGGCCTACGCTCCCCAAGGTGTTCATCGACGGCACCTTCTACGGGGATACGGATATCCTGGATCCGATGGCGGCGAAAGGAGAGATTGAGCCGCTGTTGAAAAAGGCGTTCGGAAAATAGGCAGCCAGGCAAGCTTCGCCGTTTCACCTTCGAGGGCACCCAACTACGCCTGGCTCGCTCTCAGCCCGTAAACTCGTCCAAAGCGACTCGAACAGTACGCGCTTCGCCGTTGCTCATACGGAGCAACGGCCGCGAGCGGCGGCTAGTTGTGTCCCGCCCCTCTCCAGTGATTACGGCGAGAGCTTCGCCTGGCTGGTTGGTGAGGATAGACCCGGAACTCCGGCGATGGACGGCTCGACTTGCACCAGAACTTACTTGTGTGAGGGGGCAGGTTTCGCTTTTCGTTTGTCCGTGTGGTGTGATAGCCCAGTGGCGATTCCCACCAGAGCAAACACCCTTTCGGATGGATTGGATAAGTTGCGAGCCCAACGTAGCGTGTGTTCTTCGCGCCCGGCCTGCGTATGCAGCATACTGAGATCCTTGATCAAGTGAAGTCGATGTGCGGGTTGATTCAATTCATCAGCGACGGCCATTGCGCCGCTGAGATCACCTTTTCTGGCAAACGCTCTGGCGATGGCTTCAATCCCACGTTGGATGTCGCTATCCACCTTCCATAACTCTTGAAAGCGCGTCTGGTCGGCCGGAGTAGGGCCGAACCGGAGCTTGTCATCGAGTTGTCGGAGTTCTTTCCTTCTCTCACTGCGTTGAGTGTCCGTTTCAGCTAGAGCAAGAGCCGCCTTGGCCTCTTTAAGATTTCCAAATTCGGCATAGGTCATCGCGATCCCGCTGTACAGCCATGAGCGCCTAATATCGGCATCTTGAAATCTGGCAGCAGTGTCTTTTGCCTCCGTGCCCTTGCCAGCCTTCACCATTTCTACAAGAATTTCCGAAATCGCCATATCGTAGTCGGGGGCCTTCTGATCCGTGGAGGGCGGTTGCTTCAACAAGCTTGCGGTATTGAATGCTCCTGCGAACTCGCCCCGTTTCGCCTGAGCCTTGGCAGTATCGTACAAAGCAGATCTGCGGTGTCCCTCCGCTTCAATGGATTTGGCGATGGCGATTGCGTGATCGGCATCACCTGCCATGGCCGTTTCGACGGCGATGCGCCACAGAATATCGGCTCGAGTCCAATTGTTGACGGTCAAGCGTGCTGAGGATTCGGCTTCCAGTAAGAGAGTTAAGGCCAACAACTGGCCCCCATGTTCGCGATGATAGGTTGCTAGCTCCAGTAAGGCGCTCGCTTTGGCGTGCCCTGGTCTGATCGCCGAGGCGGTCACCTGAGCATCAATGAGGCGACCTTGTTCGATCTGCGCCTGCATGACGCCCCATTGCGCGTAACGCTGAGCCCCATCATCGAGGCTGGCAATGATGCCCGGGGCCTCTTGGGCCTTGCCATGTCGTACTCGATCTCCGATGATGGTCATCAAGGGATACGGATTGTCTCCGGCGATACTCAGGGCGGTTTTCACAGCCCCTGTCACATCGCCCTGTCTCGCTTGCACCTCAGCTAACTTCGCAGTGACGATGCCCACGATGGCAAAGGACTCCTGCTTCGTGCGTTCCTTGAGGCGCTCAAGAGTGCGAAAGGCTTCATCGAGATTGCCTTTGTTCGCATAGGCAATGGAGACTTGCCCCAATGCGTTGGCTGCTGCAAGTTTGCCAGGCCGTGAAGACTGGTCTTCGACGACGATTTCGGCATATATCCGCTCCGTTTCAGCCACGTTTCCAGTTGCGGCATAGGCCTGGGCGAGCGCGGTGAAGTAGTTAAGCTTATTCGGGAGTTTTGGAAAGGCCTTCAGCGTTTCTCGGGCTTCTGGTGGGTCAATCGCGATCTGTGCGACGACAATGGGATCGAGCGACGTCGAGCGCTCAGCACGATCGTCGATGGATGCGGCGGTGCTTCTGGCTTCGAGAAGAAGTGCTGTCGGCGATTCAGACTTGAACGCATGGACTGCGCGCGAAGGTCCATCGTGAGCAAGAAGACCGAAGCACACAATGACGAACCAGCACCATCGCGCAGGAAGGGTTGGCCGTGGCAGGCCTGTCACCGTTTGGCTTCCGGGGGTGGCCAATTCATTTCGGTATGGCGGCCGCAGTAGTAGCACAACAACCGATAGCGCGCTTTGCGACGGGGGTTCGGCATGGAAATAAACGTGATCGGCGTATCGTCAAACGGGCAGGTCGGCTGGTCATGAAGCAGATGCACTTCGGCCATCATTGTAATTGACGCGACATCCCAGGACGGCGACGTCTGTTCGCTCCCGGCGATGTGTTCCTTGTTGTGGCAACGCTCGCACACGGCCTCGTATGTTTTGACACGCCCATGGTGCGGCGTCATGTCGGTCACGGTCATGGGACCGCCGCATCCGTCCTTGGTGCAGGTGATGTGCTCGTGTTGCAACGCCTGTACGAATCGGCGATGCGTTTGCCGTTCCAGCTCCGATTTCATAGTGCTTGTCTCCTGGGTTATCTGGGTTTGCCTTATCCGTACCACTCTCCTCAGGAATGGCAGCCAATATTGCTTCCACTGCGCACGTTGAACATGCACAGCCGCAAATTCTGAGTCACAATAAATCCGAGTGCGCGCTCGGTGAGCAAGTAAGCAACATGGCTAGCGTTTCCCTATATTCCCCATGCGCCGCTGATTTGAATGTTGGCTCCGTTCACGTAGCGAGCTTCAGGACTCAACAGATAGCGCACGGCGGCCACGGTGTCTTCCACCGTTCCGATGTAGCCGGCAGGAATGCGCTTGGTCATGGCGGCCAGTTCGCCAGGCGGCGCACTGCCTGAATCGATGAATCCCGGAGAGATCGCATTGACCGTAATGCCGTGAGGGGCGAGTAATTTGGCCAGGGTCCGAGTGAGGACCAAGACGCCGGCTTTGGCGATGTAATGAGCGGTCACGTCGGGTTGAGAGATCATCTGATCGGCATTGGCCATGCTGAAGGTGATGATCCGGCCCGACCTCCGCGCTTTCATTCCTGGCGCCGCGGCCTGAGCCAGGTAGAAAATCGGGTGCAGATTCCCATCGAACATCTCCTTCCATCCCGCCACCGTTTCGTCAAACAGGTTCACGCGATGATACGGCCCGGCGCCGTTGATCAAGGCGTCGATCTGCCCCCATTCCTGTTCGACACGGGCAACCAACTGCTGGGCTGCGACCGGATCCGACACGTCACAGCGTATGGGCGATGCCTGGCCGCCCCGTTCGACGATGGCAGCGGCCGTGTCCTTGGCGTCGGCCTCACTGGTCCGGTAGCAGAAGGCGATCTTCCAGTGCTTTGCGGCGAGATCGAGCGCAATCCCACGTCCGATGCCTTTGGCCCCACCGGTGATCAGCGCGACGTTCGTGCTCATGACTTCCTCTCTGTGCGTGAACGCAGTCGTTTGGCGAGCAGCTGCAACGCGCCGGCTGTTCTCGCCGAAAATGATTGTTCCTGTGTTGGTTTCCTGGCGTCAAGCTGGCTTGCGTCGATCAACATGTTCAAATCATCGATCGTGTCGACATCGCGCCATTCAGGCAGGACGCCGACGCTGAGCCCCAGCTTCGCGGCTTTCTCGTTGGTGAGGGCCAGCACACGATCGGTGGACCATGGGATTTCGCGAAAAAGCGGCGGCGCAGCCTTCTTAAGCCCGATTAAGTAATAGCCGCCGTCGAGGGCGGGACCCAGGACGACGTCGTATCGGTCCAACAGTTGAACCGCCTGATGGTACGTCTCGAGAGGCAGGGAGGGCACGTCAGTACCGGCGATGAGGACCCGGCCGTAGCCGCGGGCAAAAAGCGTATGAAACACTCCATCCATGCGGGCGCCCAAATCGTCGCCTTCCTGATCGAGCAACCGGACGGCCTGACGTTCTTCCATGATCTTGAAAAAAGCCAACGCCGACGACGGCGCGCAGGCCAGATAGCGATCGACCGGCAGACGGAATTTCGAAACCGCTGCCTTCGTGCGTTCCAACGTATCGAGGACAAAGCTCCCGTGCATGGTCGCCGCTTCGTCGGGCGTGAGCGGAGGGCACAGGCGCGTCTTGACCTGGCCTGGAATCGGCGCCTTGGCAAAGATGACGAGCGCCCCTTTTCGCTGTTGGATCGCCGCGTCGGCTGTATGTTTTCTAGGATGATGATCCATTTGCGTTTACGGATCCCAGATCGCACACCTCAAATTTCAGATCTCAGATTTAGCGCACCGCCGAATAAAACTGTGCGAGCCGGTGCGGACTGACGCCGATCCAATACAGGAAGCGCAAGCACCACATCAAGAGGATCGTGCGCAAGGGGCCTTGTTGCTCCCAGCGCCGGAAGGACGTGGTGACCGGTTCGCGGATCGCTGCAATCTCACCGGCCCGTTTGAGCCGAGTGGTGAAGTCGATGTCTTCCATGATCGGGATGTCGGAAAATCCTCCCAGACGATCGAAGATCGCGCGACGGACAAAGATCGCTTGGTCGCCGGTCGAAATGCGGCTGATT
>DASTFK010000169.1:0-2267 GCA_035719945.1 Nitrospira sp. | reverse complement strand
GATCGCGGCGTGGGTGCGTGGCAAGACGGCAGGTAGCCGTTGAAGGAGAGTACATGAAGATCTCACAGGCGATTCGGCGTTGTCTGGCGGCTGTGGCAATCCTCGTTCTCGCGCTGCCGTTGACGGCTGCCGACAAGGTCTGGATCATCCAGACGAACAGCGCCGGGGATTCCATACACATCATCGACGCCGCCACGAACAAGGTGCTCGCGGAGGTCGACGGGATGGAGCGAAACCATGGCGCCCAGGCGTCTCCCGACGGCAGCTGGATTTACGTCAGCAACGAGGCCGACAGCACGGTCGACATCGTCAGCACCAAGACGATGAAGGTGACCAAGAAGATCCCGCTCAGCGGGCACCCCAACAACCTTGCGATCACCCCTGACGGACGCAAAGTCTACGTGGCGATCGCACAGGCGCCCGGGGCGTTGGATGTGATTGACACAGTCTCGCAGACGAAAACCAAAACCATCTCCGTGCACGGCGGCGTGCACAACGTGTATGTGACGCCGGATGGCAAACACGCGATCGCCGGAATGATCGGCGCGCGGAACATTACCGCGGTCGATACCGCGAGTGACATGCCTCTCTGGGCGCAGTATTTCGACCTCGGCATCCGTCCGATGACATTTGAAAAAAATCCCGATGGGTCAACCAAGCGAATATTCGCGCAGCTCACCGGATTCGACGGATTCGCTGTCGTCGATTTTCAGACGCGCAAGGAAGTCGCGAGAATCAAATATCCACCGTTAGCACCTGGAAAGAAGCCTGGAGTCGGCGGCAACTCCGCACACGGCATTGAAGTCACCGAGGATGGCAGGACCCTCGTGGCCAACAGCACCACGAACAGCAGCGTGTACGTCTATTCGCTGCCCGATCTCAAGTTCGTCGGCGGTCTCGAGGTAGGTTTGGGTCCAAACTGGGTGACGACGACACCGGACAGTAAGTTCGCGTATGTCTCGGTCGATGGAGAAAACGTCGTTTCAGTTGTAGATATCAAGGCTTTGAAGGAAGTGGCACGGATCAAGGTTGGCCAGGTGCCGAAGCGCAACGAGACGATGTTGGTGCGCCAGTAAGGTCAGGGTGGTCCGGCATCGAGCCGGATCTGTTTCAGCATTTCAGGATCGTCACTGAGCGGCACATCGCCTGCCTTCAGCGCATTGGCGCTCAGAACGTAGGCGATGAGATCGACCAACTGCTGCGGCGACAGCGTCCCAGCTTTATTGGGCGGCATCGTATTGCGGATCCTGTCGAACAGCTCGCCGAGTGAACGATCTTTCCACGCTCCCTGAAACACGTAATCGTTGAGCAGCGGCGCCATGTCGGGCGTCGCCGACGCCATCGAGCCATGGCATTCCAGGCAGTGTTCCTCGTACACGGCCTTGCCCTGCTTGGCCTGCACAGCCGTGTAAACGCCATCTTTCACGGATCGAGCCGCAGCCTGTTGCGTGTGCACGAAGCCAGGCGTCAGCGCCGGGAGGCTCGCCAGAGCCAAGACTCTGAGAAAACGTCTGATCACATCATTCGACCTCGAGGATGGCCTCTACTTCGACCGGGGCATTGCCTGGCAGGGCGGCCATGCCCACGGCGGAACGTGCATGCTTACCAATCGACTCGCCGAACACCTCGACCATCAGGTCGGAGAATCCGTTGATGACGGCAGGCTGATCTCCGAATCCGTCGGCGGAGTTCACCATCCCGAGAACCTTGACGACGCGCTTCACACGATCGAGCGTACCGAGCTCTGCGCGCACATTCGCCAGAAAGAGCAGGCCCGCATATCGGGCTGCCTGATAGCCCTGCTCCACCGTGAGATCTTTTCCGACCTTCCCAAACGGCTTGAGTTCCCGAGAAGTCGTGCCCGAGACGAAGAGGAGATTGCCGACGCGGACGGCTCTCACGTAGTTAGCCACTGGAGCAGGCGGGGAAGGCAGCGTGATCTTTCGCTCTTTCAGCCGTTCTTCAGCCCGGGTCGAGCCCTGTGCTGAAACCTCGCACGTGACTACAGCCGTCATCAACAGAGCCGCCAGCGCGGCATCGCGTGCCCTCACGTCGCACCTACCTTGTTTCAGACAATCAACTTTACGCCGAATTGCATGCGGCATCGGCCCGGCCCAACGAATCCACTGGACATCAGCGGTAGAGTCTGGACGGCGATCGTCTCATACTATGCAGCAGGGGGTTGCAATATGCTTCCGCGCATGAAACGACGCGATTTTCTTTACCGAACCGCTGTCGCCGGACTTGCAGAAACCCTCCGAACTTCT
>DASTFK010000168.1:0-3287 GCA_035719945.1 Nitrospira sp. | reverse complement strand
AACGGGGCCTCGGGTAGTACAGGGACCGGGGGAAAACGCGGGCGCCGTCGACATTGGCGACGGCTTGTGCGTCGTGTTCAAGATGGAGTCGCACAACCATCCGTCCTTTATCGAGCCCTATCAAGGAGCCGCTACCGGCGTCGGCGGCATCCTGCGCGACGTCTTTACGATGGGAGCGAGACCGATTGCCTTGCTCGATTCGCTGCGCTTCGGCGGGTTGGATTCGGCGAAGAATCGTCACCTGATGAGGGGCGTTGTGGCTGGGATTGCCGGCTACGGCAACTGCATGGGGGTTCCGACGGTGGGTGGAGAGGTGCGTTTCGACGATATTTACTCCCTGAATCCGCTTGTGAATGCCTTCTGTCTGGGCGTCGCGCACAAGGACAGGATCTTTCGGGGCACCGCCGCGGGTGTCGGCAACCCCGTCATCTATTTTGGCTCGAAGACGGGCCGAGACGGGATCCACGGGGCAACGATGGCGTCCGACGCGTTCGATGATGAGACCGAGCAAAAACGGCCGACTGTCCAGGTGGGTGACCCGTTCCAGGAAAAATTACTGCTAGAAGCCTGTCTGGAATTGATGGCGAACGACCTGCTTGTCGGCATTCAGGACATGGGTGCCGCAGGGTTGACGAGCTCATCGTGCGAAATGGCCTCGCGGGCTGGGAATGGCATCGAGCTGGATTTGACGCATGTGCCTCGCCGTGAGCCGGGGATGACCCCGTATGAATTGATGCTTTCCGAATCTCAGGAACGCATGTTGATGGTGGCCAAAGCGGGAAAGGAAGAGGAGTGCCTCCGGATTTGTCGGAAATGGGATCTCGACGTGGCGGTTGTCGGCAAGGTGACGGGGGACGGCCTCCTGCGAGTGCTCGATCAAGGCCAAGTGGTGGCGGAAATTCCAGCGAAAGCCCTGGCCGATGATGGCCCGAGGTACGAACGCCCGTACTCACCTCCTGCCTATCAGGACATGCTGACCAACCTTAACTACGATTCCATTCCGGACGTCAAAGACGCGAATGCGGCGCTGCTGACATTATTGTCGAGTCCTACGATCGCCAGTAAGCGCTGGGTGTATGAACAGTACGACCACATGGTGCGGACCAACACCATTGTGAGGCCCGGGTCCGATGCCGCGGTGGTTCGGATCAAGGGCACGAACAAAGCGGTCGCAATGACCGTCGATTGCAACGGCCGATACTGTTTGCTGCATCCCTATGAAGGAGCCCGGCTGGCGGTGGTGGAGGCGGCACGCAATCTCGTCTGCTCCGGCGCCGAACCCATCGGACTCACCGATTGCCTGAATTTCGGCAATCCAGAGCGGCCCGACATCATGTGGCAGTTCGTTCTGGCGATCGAAGGTCTCAAGGATGCCTGCGAGCATTTCAAAATTCCGATCGTCAGCGGCAACGTAAGTTTCTATAACGAAACCAACGGTCTCTCCATCTATCCGACCCCGATGCTCGGGATGGTCGGACTGATCGATGAGGCCGATCGGGCCATGAGCCAATGGTTCAGGGACGAGGGCGATGCCATCGTGCTTCTGGGCAAGACCAGGGAGGATCTGGGAGGCAGCGAATATTTGAAAGTCTTGCAGCACCGGGAGCAGGGCTCTCCGCCCTTCTTAAGCCTGGAGACGGAGAAGGCGCTTCAGGATTTCGTCTTGAAAGTGATCCATGAGGGACTGGTTCAATCAGCGCATGACTGCTCGGACGGGGGACTTGCGGTGGCGTTGGCGGAATGCTGTGTGTCTGGGCCAAGCGCGGCGCGAGGGGCTGTGGTAAAATTGGGGCTCGGTTCGTTGCGGCGCGACGCCCTCTTGTTTGGTGAAAGTCAGTCGCGGGTCATCCTCTCGACCAGGCCGAATGCTGTGGAATCGTTGTTGAGTCGTGCAGCGGAGGCCGGTGTGCCGGCCGCCCAAATTGGTACCGTGGGCGGGGATCGTTTGGTCCTCGAAGTGGAGCCGGGCAAGGTGAGCGACGGTTGCCGCATTGATCTTCCTATCGGCCAGGTGTCGGACCGCTGGGTTCATGCGATCGAGGAGCAGTTGAGTCAAGAATAGCAGCTGGCGTATGCGCAAAGCACTTCCCATCCTGAGCCCCGATAAGTTTCACGACGAGTGCGCCGTCTTCGGCATCTACGGCCACAAGGAAGCGGCCAATCTGACGTATCTCGGACTCTATGCGCTGCAGCACCGCGGACAGGAAGCGTCGGGCATCGTCTCCGCGGACGGCGATCATTTCCACGTGCACAAAGGGATGGGATTGGTCGCCGACATTTACAACAATCACACGCTCAAGAACCTCACGGGCCCGATAGCCATCGGCCATAATCGTTACTCGACCGCCGGAGGCCAGGACCTCAAAAACGTTCAGCCGCTCACGGTGAATTTCGCCTTCGGCAATCTTGCGCTCGCGCATAACGGGAATCTCATCAATGCGCAAGTGCTTCGCCATGAACTCGAGGCCTACGGCGCCATCTTCCAATCCACATCGGACAGCGAGGTGATCATTCACCTGATCGCCCATTCGCGGGCCGATACGTTGCTGGCTCGGATCATCGACGCGCTCAGCCAGGTCCGTGGGGCGTTCTCCGTCGTGCTGCTCACCGACGACGGCATCATCGCTGCGCGCGATCCGCACGGCTTCAGACCGTTGTCGCTTGGACGGTTGCGGGATACCTATCTCGTCGCGTCGGAAACCTGCGCATTCGATCTGCTCGATGCGGAAATCATCCGGGAAATCGAACCTGGCGAACTTGTGGTGCTCAATGAACAGGGCGTCACGAGTTACAAACCGTTCTCGGTGGTACAGCCGGCGATGTGTATCTTCGAGTATGTGTATTTTGCGCGGCCGGACAGCAAGATTTTCGGGGCCAATGCCGTCTATGCCACCCGAAAGGCCCTGGGACGGCAGCTGGCTGAGGAATCCTGGGTGCCGGCTGATGTCGTCATTCCGGTGCCCGACTCTGGTGTCCCGGCGGCACTGGGCTATAGCGAAGGGGCCGGCATTCCGTTCGAAACCGGCTTGATTCGGAACCACTATGTCGGACGCACATTCATTGAGCCTGAACAGTCAATCCGCCATTTCGGCGTTAAGGTGAAACTTAATGCCATTCCGGAGGTGCTCCATGGCAAACGCGTCGTTGTGGTCGATGATTCGCTGGTCCGTGGGACGACCAGCCGCAAGATCGTAAAGATGATTCGCCAGGCCGGCGCCAAGGAAGTGCATGTCCGGATCAGCTCTCCGCCGATCATTTCCCCTTGTTTCTACGGTATCGATACGCCG
>DASTFK010000167.1:0-3248 GCA_035719945.1 Nitrospira sp. | reverse complement strand
CGAGCCTGATTTTGGCTGGCACCTCCGGACCGGCTTGGATGTTCTGCAGAACGGCCTGCCCCTTCCGTCGGCAGACCCCTATTCCCATACCATGCCGGATTGGCCCTGGGTGGAACATGCATGGATGACCGACGTGCTGGTCGCCGGCATCTATTCGGTGTTCGGCGCGTTGGGCGTCATCCTGTTCTTTGCAGCCGTGACGATCAGTGCCTGGCTGCTCGGAGCGGCCGTGGCGTCTGCGAGCGTGGCCTTCCGCTGGCTCGCCTGTGCCCTTTCCCTATGGGTGGCGCTGCCTTATCTCGGTGCAAGAACCCAGCTCATCACGTTGCTGGGGCTGGCAGTCCTCTCGTTGTTGCTGAAACGCTGGAGGGACGGAAGCGCCTCCGTCCGATGGTGGATTCCGCCGTTCTTTCTTGTCTGGGCAAATTTGCATGGAGGGTTCGTTGCCGGATTGTTGCTCTTGAGCCTCATCATCGGGACGACCGCAATCGTCAGATGGCTGTCGGACCGGCAGATCCTCTTCAGCGGCCGTCTTGATGAGCCGCTCTTTTCTTGGATGGAGGTGAAGTGGCTGACCGCGATCATGGCCATCTCGGCTTGTATCACCCTTCTCAATCCCTACGGGTGGCGTCTGTACGTGGAGATCGTCGATTCACTCTCGAACCGGTTCATGCTCGAGACGCTGCAGGAATGGCAGCCCTTGTCGATGGCCGGTCTGGCCGGACGCAGGTATGC
Organism: Nitrospira sp.; assembly: GCA_035719945.1. GTDB lineage: Bacteria > Nitrospirota > Nitrospiria > Nitrospirales > Nitrospiraceae > Nitrospira_C. The sequence continues at coordinate 2,513 of DASTFK010000167.1, read as the reverse complement.
GATGTATCTCGCAGGACTGATCGTTGCAATGGCCTTGTGGTATCGGCGGATCGAGCCGGTTCGATGGGTCGTTGGCGTCGTGTTTCTCGCATTCTCGTTCCGGCACATGCGCAATATTCCGTTCTTCCTCATCGTGAGCCTTCCATTCTGCGCCGAGCTCCTGTCTGCCGGGTATGCGCGACTCCGCCGCCGATGGCCCTCTGGCGACGTCGCGGCCGACAGGGCAGGCTTTGCGGCCGCCGTTCTCACGGCAGCCATATTAATGTGGCTGGGCCCTGAGCACATGCACCGGATCGTACTCTCCGGCACCAGGCCGGCGGAATATTTCAAAACGACCTCCTATCCGATCGAAGCGGTGGAATGGATGCGGGCCAACCGGGATCAAACCGGGCAACGTTTGTACAATGACTACGCCTATGGGGGGTTCCTGCTCTGGTGGATGCCCGGGACGAGAATTTTTATCGACGGCCGGATGCCGGCATGGCGGAGCGGAGAACGCGTGATCCTTCGGGATTATTTGGCGCTCACCGGAACGGATCCCGACTTGAGCATTCTCACAAAATACTCCGTTGATTGGGCTCTGGTGAGAAAGCACACTCCATTAGAAGAAAGTTTGGCCAGACACGCGGCTTGGAGGCGAATCTACGACGATCAAAAGGCGGCGATTTATCGGATGAAGGCTACGATGCGGGCATTCTGAACCGGTCTGTGTGCATCAATTCGGGAGAGAAGGAAGGGAGACGGTAGCGGCCCTGCTGGTCGTTGCGCCTGATCACGGCCAACTCACGCAGCATGGCGAAGCCGTCTCGCAGGACGCGGACTTTCGAGCCCGGCTGGTCGGACCAGTTCACCGGGACCTCCGCAATGCGGTATCCGCGCTGCTGGGCCAGATACAGCAATTCGAGATCGAAGCCGAATCCATCGATTGAGGCAAAGCCGAAGAGTTCTTGCGCGACCATCCGGCGGAAGAGCTTGAAGCCGCATTGCGTGTCGGCAATGTCTTTAATACCCCCCTGCCGCACGGCCGCAGTGAACAATGATCCAAGAACACTCCGATACACTCGGGCATGGACGACGAAGTTCGGAAGCCGCGCGGCCAGCGCGCGGGATCCGATGGCCATATCCGCTCCTCCGGCCAAGGCTTTTTCCAGCCGCGCCAGTTCCTGTATGGGTGTGGCGCCGTCAGCGTCTGCGAACAATTGCAGGCAGCCGACCGCCGATTGCATCCCGTACCGCACGGCGGCGCCTTTGCCGTGGCAAGTGGGCAGTCGCAGCAACTGCACAGTTGAATGAATCTGAGCCAGTCTCCCCACGACTAACGAAGTGCCGTCTGTGCTGCCGTCATCGACAACCAGTAACTCGTAGGAGCGGCGTTGCCCTTCACAGTAGTCGATGATCTGTCGGAGATAGGGGAGAATGCGACCAGCCTCATTATGGGCTGGAATTACGATGGAGAGCTGGGGAGAGCCGTGCGTGTGCGGATCGACCATGGGACTCCTGCGATTCCGGAAGGAGGCGCGCTGTGAGTCCGTCCCTTAGGCCGTACGGTAGCTGAGCTGGAGGGGAAAATACAAGAGGAAACGTGGACTTGACAGCGCTGGCATAAGGGAGCGAACGTATCTACAACCGTGCAAACCATGGCGACGTCCTCAACCGGGAGGTGGGTGATGCATGGAACCGTGAAAATCTCATTCGGGCTCTTCGGTGCGGTGTTGTTCCTTACCTCGTGCGCCGTTCCTCCCAGTCGTCTAGGCGACTACGTCTCCTCGGAGCGCCGGGCGGGTGAGGACGCGCTGACACAAATCGAGCAGCGGCCGCTCAAGGCCGGACTCGTCCTGGTGTCCGACACGACACAGCCTGATGCAGCGCCGAACCTTCCTGATGAGGCGTTCGTACGACTCGGTGAAACCTTGAGGTTGGACATTAGTCGATCGATTCCCGTCATGATTACGGACGTGCTTCCGGCAGACCAAATCCGTCCCCAACCGAATGGAGATTGGACCCAATTTGCGGATTTAGGGCGCCAACGTGGGTTGGATTATTTGGCGGTGGTAGTGCTCTCCAGCACTGAGCAGGAGTATCCCCTCACTCTATTTCTCGGATGGACGACGCATTCACAGCCTGGCCTTCGCCGTGACAATTATTCGCTCCTGGAATTCGCCTTGCTGGATTTAAAGAACAATGTGTTGCTCATGCAGGCTGAGGGGCGGGGCTGGGCCACCTTGGACCGGCCGACGGCGCCCGGCATCGATCAATGGTACCCGGCTATCTATCTGCGGCCTCAGGATCCGGAGCGCAGAATCTGGCCCCCCACGTACGAAGGTGCCCCGAATACCCTACGGGTGGTGTCATTTGACCAGGCAGAGAAGCGGTTGGCGCTAAAACTGCAGAACTCGTATATCGGTCAGCTGCAGGCCATGGCGGAGGGACCCGCCTCGTAGCCTGGATCGTCGATCATAGCAGTCCGTCGTGGTCGTCCCATTCGGGTGGCTTCCGGGCCCGAAAGGGACGAT
>DASTFK010000166.1:0-5560 GCA_035719945.1 Nitrospira sp. | reverse complement strand
GAAGGGCATGCTGGCTGGAAAGCGGATGAGATTCTGGCTCAGATACAGGTGTGGGCCATGGAAGCTTCCCCTGATATTGTTCTGCTCCACATCGGGCACAACGATCTCTGTCGAGGGCAGAGCGTCACCAGCACGGTCAGTGACATTGGGGGCATCATCGACGTCCTGAGAACGGTCAATCCGCACGTTCGTGTGCTGTTGGCACAAGTCATTGCGTCGGCTAGTACCTGCCACACCGGTATCCCGGCATTGAACGCAAGCCTACCAGCTCTGGTGGCCGACAAGGACCGGCCAGAATCTCCCCTTACGCTCGTCGATCAGTACAGCGGATTTGATCCGTCCACGATGACCTATGATGGCACGCATCCCAATGCCGTCGGCGATGCGCGCATGGCAGATCGGTGGTTCGAAGAACTGACGCCAGTGCTGGATACCCTTCTCACCGAAGCGGAGAAGGTAGGATTCGAACCTACGGTCCGGGTTGCCCAGAAAGGACCCATGCCTGGGGGTTTCCCCTTGTTGTGTCTCAGCTTCGGCTCCGTATACTCCCCGCATCCTGAAGTGTTTTGATCTGCTTGAATATCGCCGCAGATCGGTGGTTCGAGAAACTGACGCCAGTGCTGGATACCCTTCTCATCGAAGCGGAGAAGGTAGGATTCGAACCTACGGTCCGGGTTGCCCAGAAGGACGCATGCCTAGGGGTTTCACTAGTTGTGTCTCAGCTTCGGCTCCGTATACTCCCGCCACCATGAAGTGTTGATCTGCTTGAATATCGCTTGATTTTCGGTTGATCGATAGAATTTAGCTTAACCGAGTACTAGGTCCAGAATGTTCCCGCTCTACTTAAGAGAAGATAATCACGCTGCCAGCCCGTCCCAAACCGATCCTCCCTCTGCCTAAATTCTCTCGACTTCTTTAACCGTACAGCGCGAATAGGTCAGCGCCTAGGTGCGCTATCGCCACAACGAGTCGTAAGACCGTTGTATCCACCGGCAGCATTGGAGGATTCCATGTCTCATTTATGTAAAGAAAACGAACGAACGGTGCATGGTTGCACGTACGGCTCCTCTCGGCAAATCGAGAAGGAGGTGTGCCGCGTCAGGCACTCCCAAAAGTTAGTGAGCATCGTATGTGTGGTCATCGCGTTCCTGAGTGTCGGCCCATCGCTTTTCGCCGCCACCGCCACCGCTCCCACCACCTATTCTGCCTATTCGGGAACCGATGCTAAACGGATCCCGCAGGCTCCGGCCCTCGGTCCGGCTAACTCGATTATCAGGGATCCGACGTTCGGCTCGCGCATCCTGCGAGTGACCGATGCCCGTACCAATGGCGGCGATTCCTTGATTCCCGAATATGCTGGCTTCTTTCGGACCTGGAATGCCGATTCAACGGCGCTGAAGCTCCATGGTCCCCACGGGACATCCTATTGGCTTGAGTTCCACGCCTCAAGTTTCAAGGTCGGGGATGGGTCTGCCCGACCAACCTTGCATCCCCTGAGCTTCAACGTGAAATGGGAATGGTCCGCCGTTGATCCCAACATTATCTACTTTATAAACGGGAACCAACTGGCGAAATACAACAAGGCCACGCATGTGGTCACTCACCTCGGAGGCCCGCCTCAAGGCGTTCCGCTCGGCTATCATGTCCTGGTTGTCGGCAAAGACGCTTGGATCTGTGCGGCGGCAGGACCCGGAACCCAAAATAGCTATACACAGATTTACTGTCTGAATCCCCGTAATCCATCGCAGCGCAAATTCATTGATGTCTTGAAGAAGACCATCAACGGTATTGCCCAACGCGATCCTCGCTGGCCGACCTCGGCTGCCGGCAAAACCATCGGGATTCATGCAATGTATGGCAGTGCAACCGGCGCCTGGCTGGACGTGGGTTTCGTGCGCCACAGCTGGGGAGCCAATGGCGATTCTGTGCTCAATCTTTCGACCAATACCTGGTCGCTGATGACGAGGGCCAATATGTATTCGAGCGGACACTCGTCCATAGGCGCCAAATTTGTCAATGGCTCAGGATCGATCAATGGGATGTACGCTGGAGGCGCTCTCCTTCGAGATCCGAGTAACCTCATGGATGCCACGCAGTACACCTTTATCATGCAGCCCCCGTCGACCGCCACGGGATGGCATGATGGCGAACACAGTTCGTGGTTCAATGCGTCAACCAATCCCCAAGCGCCCGTGCTGTTTTCACGATATAACATCAGTACGCCTCCGAGGCCAGTCCCCTGGTATGGAGAGATCATCGCTGCCGCGACCGATGGCTCCAATAGGGTCTGGCGCTTCGCGCACAATCACAATGGGGGTCTTGTCAATTGGGTTGGCCAGTCCTTTGCGCAGATTTCAAATGACGGTCGCTGGGCGCTGTTTTCAAGCCCCTGGGACGGCAAGCTGGGCTCAGCGGCGGGTGACTTTGGCTATCCAACCCGCATCGATACATTCATCGTTGAGCTGAAATAACAGGCGACGGGCGGCTCGTTCAACTTTCCTGTGCTATTGCTTCGAGCCGCCCATGCGCCACTTCCCTTAGGACACAAGCCGGAGAAAGAGGAGGTGACGTGATTTAATTTTGTCCCCGTCCGACACTTGCACCTTTGTGCCAAATCGCTACAATGCGATGCGCGGAGTAATTACTACGGCCTCGCTCGGGTCGTGACCTACATCGTTCGGCAACGAGGACAACTGTTGGCACAGGATACGTCGGATGGGGCGGGAGCAGCCCAGCCCCTGGCCGCCTGGAAGGCGGCCTTGCGAGACTGGCAGGCGCGTGCAGTGACAAACGTGCTGTCGCATCCGGCCGCGGATTTCTTGGCCATGGCGACGCCCGCAGCGGGCAAGACCCGCTTTGCCCTCCGCGTGGCGCATGAGTATGTCCGAACGCGCAGGGCGCAACGACTATTGGTCGTGTGCCCCACGAATCACCTGCGAACCCAGTGGGCCGATGCGGCGGGAACGGTCGGCTTGCACTTGGATCCCGCTCTGACGAACGAGCAGACACGTGAGGCGCCGGACTATCATGGCGCGGTCGTCACCTATCAGCAGGTGGCCCTCGCACCGCAGGTGTTCCAACGAGCTTGCGCCGAAAGGACCACCCTCGTGGTATTGGACGAACTGCATCATGCGGCAGACGGCCGGCATTGGGGCAGGGCATTGCGTCAGGCATTCGACTGGGCGGTATTTCGCCTCGTGTTGTCAGGCACGCCGTTCCGCTCAGACAATCATCCCATTCCCTTTGTCCGATACGAACAGGGCGAGAGTCGGGCGGACTTCGCATACGGCTATACGGACGCGATCAGGGACGGGGTGTGCCGTCCAATTCTCTTCCCGAGCTACGAAGGAGAGCTCAGCTGGCTCTCGGAGGGGCGCGAACATCGGGCGATGTTTGAAGATGGCCTCACCTTCGAGCGCCAACGCGAACGCTTGAAAACGGCCCTGCTCCAGGAGAGTTGGCTCGGTCCCGTAATTGCGGACGCGCACAAACAGTTGACGCTACTCCGGAAACAGGAGCAGCCTGATGCGGCGGGTCTCATCGTCAGCATGGATCAAGACCACGCGCGATGGATCGCTGCGCTAGTGGAAAAATGGACCGGAACGAGAGCAGCCGTCGCGGTCTCGGATGATCCTGCGGCCAGCAAGACCATCGAGGCTTTTGCCGAGCAACGGCGTCAGCAGTGGCTCGTGGCGGTGAACATGGTGAGTGAAGGCGTGGACATTCCTCGTTTGCGGGTCGGCGTCTACGGAACGAATGTGCTCACCGAGATGTATTTTCGTCAGGTCGTCGGGCGGTTCGTCCGCATGCAGCCGCACGTGCCAACGCCGCAACGGGCGTGGCTCTATTTGCCCAAGGACCCGGCGTTGGTACAGTACGCCAAACAGATCAAAGCAGAGCGCGATCATGTCCTCGAAGACATTCTGCCCGCGGGCCAGCGAGATCTCTTCGGACGTGCGACGGTGTCGGTTAAAGAGTATACCCCGTTGCATGCCATCCCCCGCGTCGATTCACTCATCGGGGAAGACGAAGTGCAGACGTACGACGTCGCTACCGTGGCCCCCGAGGCCCCGCTGCACGACCGCAAACGGGACCGGCGGGACCTTCATCGCGTGCTCGTGGGAAGCGTGGCGCGGGCAGCCGGCATCGATCATCGGCGCTTAAACGCGGAACTCATCTCCCTGACCGGCAGCCGGGTGGACCAAGCCACATTAGAACAGCTCGAAAAGCGTATTCAGTTATTGCAGCGGTGGCGCGACCGCGGTTACGACGGGAAACGTTAATACCCGCATCACGTCCGACGTGGTTGCGTGAGGCGCCGGGGCAGAAAACTCGGGCAACCTTTGAGATCAGCGAGCGTTATTTGGCAGCCCACGATTTGTTTACCGGAATGATCAGATGCCTGTGCTCTCAGATCCACGTTGCCGCGCCATTCATACCGTTTGCAACCCACCATTTTCTTAGTTACCAGCGATTTGATGATTCGCGGACCCCGCTCTGCGCCTCGTTTTTCAAGCCCACATAGCCCCCGGCACCAAACAATCGCAGGTCGTTGGATCGCGATAGATGTAAATCTGGCGCGGCACCAAGTTTCGGGGTAGTGGATGTTTAGCACTAAGCTGCAGCCATAAATTCTGCCTTTTCCCGCTTTTCCGCTAAACCCATGTGGTCTACATGCCCTGAACGATAGACCGTAGCCATGTGTCGCCCCGCCTCATGAACGGCTGCATTGTTTATAGGACCGATGGTAAAGAAGTTCATAAAACCGCGAACCATCACAGCGATTGGCTGTGTCTCATAGACTGCCAGAAGCCTTGCTGCCTGCAATGCCATGTCCTCTCTTCGGAATTGATACATAAGAGTCCTCACTTTGGTTAACGGGTTAGCACTGGGGAATATCCAATCGGTTGTGTAGAAACCCCTGGTTCTGATCTAGGCGACCCGTGGCGCCCCGGCCATGCTATTTCCTGCCACCCCTGAACTTCTTGTACTTCGCCAACCGCCGGTCAACGTTCTCTTCGTTATCCGTCAGCCAGGCATGGCAAATATGTACGATCACATCCGACAACGAGGTCCCATACGTGCCAATCAGTTCTTTGAGTTCATGTTGCAGAAACGAAGGCACGGTAATGCTGAAGTGCTCGGTTCGAGAATGGTCCGGCGACGCCGACTTGCCCATAGATCCCCCGGGGGTATAGTATATGCCGGCTCAATATAGCACCAATATCGAACCGTAACAAGGCAATACATCAAAGCCATCACCGGTCCACATGCTTGATCGGAAACAGCAACAGGCGCATCACGAAGAGAGAACGGTATGACTTGTGAAGAGATCATCCGGATCTTGTTGGTGGACGACATCGAGCTGGTCAGGCGCACGTTGCGGACGATCCTCTCGGCTCATCCGCGTTTCGCAATTGTGGGCGAAGCCTGCGACGGAGAGGAGGCTCTCGCGTGGGTCGAACGATGCGATCCCTCGGTGGTGGTCATGGACATTCAGATGCCGCGCCTCAACGGCGTGCAGGCGACGGCGCTCATTAAACGGTTTTTCCCCCCACGT
>DASTFK010000165.1:0-3612 GCA_035719945.1 Nitrospira sp. | reverse complement strand
CCGTCTCATGCAAAAACGCCGATGTCGGGACGTGATCAGTATCGAAGACAGCGATCAATTCTCCTGAAGTTTGACGGAGAGCATGGTTCAAATTTCCGGCCTTGGCATGATCTCGGCCCTCTCGTGTGATGTAAGAACAGCCCATCGACTGGGCCAAATCACGCACCTCTTGTCGATGTCCGTCGTCCAAGACAAAGACGTTGTATTTACCTGGCGGATAGTCTTGGCTTATGCAGCCGACCAAGGTTCGCCGTAAAATGTCCAGCGGCTCATTGACTACAGTCACGAACACATCCACGGTCCGATACGTGGTTATTGGGGGAGACTGCCTCTCCAGCGGTCTCCAAGCCTGGAAAGTGAAAAACATGAGCTGCACCAGACCATAGACTTCGGCAAGCAGGACCAGCGAACTGATCATCAGCCCTGTCCAATCCTCGGTGTTCAGCGTGTACAGCCCCCGCCACACCAAGTACCGGACATACAGCAAGAGCGTCAGCGCCAAAATGATTTGGCGCCCTTTCTTTCTCCAGCTCAGCAGACTGATCGTCGCCAATAGGGCAAGTGAAATCGCGACTGCCACCGAAGAGCCATACACCTGTTCGAGCCAGTCCATTGTCATTCCTTTGGTAAGGGGCTAGTAACGAACCCTTCCCTTGCATGTTGAAGTTTGCGTCGCTGCCTGCGGCTCTTTGTCCTCTGCGGCGTCCATGACTCAGACTAGAACGCAAACGCCGTTTCGCCTATACCGAGGACGGAGGGAACCCGCTATACAGGGGTGGTACTTCTTTGGAGGGGCAGGAATGCCTCACGGAATTTTACGAGGTCAGCGGCGGCATAAAGGGCAGGAAACTGGCTCCCAGAGCTAATTCACAAGAAATCATGGCGTTTTCAGAGCCTTCTGCTATGGTGCCAAGTAGTCCTCCATGACGGTCGTGCTATGAAGCAGACGATCTCAGTACGTATTTTTCTCGCGCTTTCTTTGATCCTAGTGATCGCCGGTTTGATCGGTATCGGCTGGCAATTCTGGGGCCCTAGACCTGAGACGGTCGGCTCAGATCCCGTTGTGGCAATGGTTGGGAACCGCTCGATCACGCTTCGAGAGGTCGAACACGCTCTCGCGCTCCCTCTGTACCTGCTGGAAACACAACGGAACCAACTGCTCCAGCAGGCGATCCAGAAGCTGATCGACGAAAGACTGCTTGAAGGCGAAGCCTCTCGAAAGGGCGTCAGCTTGTCTCAGCTGCTGGAAGAGGCGTCGCAATCGGAATCTATTGCCCGACTCGCCAATCTCCCAGCTCCGGTCAAGCGATTGACGACCAGCAGCCAGGGATCCTCCCTGGAAGATCAGGAACAAGCCAGAATTCGGCAAGCGCTGATTGTGTCGTTACGCCGTAAGACCGATGTTCGCATCACCTTACCCAAACTGGAGCCGCCAGTCCTTTCAGTCGACACGAGGGGTGATCGCCATCTCGGACCAGACCATGCTCCCATCACCATCGTGGAGTTTTCAGACTTTGAATGCCCTTATTGTCGACAGAGCGCAAAAATCCTCCAAGAAGTCAGGCAGTTGTATGGTGACAGGATCAGGGTCGTCTACCGTGACTATCTCGGGCCAAGTCATGGGCATGCATTGCGAGCGGCCCAAGCGTCCAGGTGTGCCGGTGCGCAAGGGAAGTTTTGGGAGTACCACGATCTGTTGTTTGACCATCAATCGCTGGGTAATGGGTGGGATTTTGCGTTGTTGGCAACGCAGCTGGGATTGCAACAGAATGAATTCGAGAAGTGTCTGCAGTCCGGTCAATTTCGGGAGCAGATCGCCCAGGATTTGCGGGATGGACTGAAGCTTGGCGTCACGAGTACGCCGACATTCTTCATAAATGGCCGTCCTCTCGTCGGCGCTCAGCCAGTGGCAAGCTTTCAAGCATTGATCGACACCCTGCTCGCTCAACAACCTCTGTCATGACGTTGTTCGATAGGCTTGTAAGGTTCAGGCGTTCTATCCTAGTCTGTAGGAGGAGGCGCCCATGGACGAGTCAAGCCGATTGACCAAAACGAAGGAACAGTGGGCAAAAGCACGGAGGGGCGGAGAGGAGCGAGAGGTCTTCTACGAGGGTGACGATCGCCTGCCCCCGGGACAACATGTGGTGGAGACCTTCCCCGTCCTGGATCTCGGCCATAAGCCGGAGATCGCCCTTGCCGAGTGGACGATCACCATCGGCGGCTTTGTCGCCAATCCCGTGACTTGGACCTGGGAACAGTTCCTCGCTCAACCGCCGTTCAAGGACGTCTCGGATTTTCACTGCGTGACGTCGTGGAGTCGCTTCGACAACGAATGGGAAGGGGTCAGCTTCCGTCACATCTTGTCCGTGGTCAGACCGGTGACACTGGCCAAATTCGTGCTCTTCAAATCCTATGACGACTACACGACCAATCTGCCGCTCGAGGCCTGCGACGATGTGGACGTGCTGGTGGCCCACAAATGGAACGGCCGACCGCTCTCGAAGGAACATGGCGGCCCCGTGCGCGTCATTGTCCCCAAACGTTATGCGTGGAAGGGCGCCAAGTGGATCAAGGAGATCACCTTTTCAGACAAGGATGAAAAGGGATTCTGGGAAGTGCGGGGCTATTCCAACAGCGCCTTGCCATGGAAGAACGACCGGTACGGCTAGGCGGGTTCTGAGAACCTGCCACAACTATTTCCTTGTCCATCCGCCCGGACCTTCGACGAAATGCCCCGGTTTGGTGTTCTGAATCGCCTTTTCACCGGCTAACGCCTCCACGGCATCGAGTTGAGTGCGATTCCTGGCAGCGATGTCCTCATAGGCCTGACGGCGCTTCTTGTTCACCTCGTTCGTCAGTGATTGCGCTTCCTGGGAACTCGGATTGACGACACCCAAATAGCCGTTTGCTTTTTCTCCCACCAAACCTTTTGTTTTTGCTTCTTCGACCGACATGGCGAAGGCCGGTGCAACCGCTGCCAGACACAGAATGACCGACCCGACCACCCAACCCAGAGACCTATTCCGCATGAGCTGCTCCCTGTGCCTTCTTAGAATAGTCCACTGTCTTGGGACAGGACCTGATCGAGCTCTTTATCGACCTTCACCCGTATTTCGTGATCGATCTTGACGTTCAAATTGATCGTAATCGGTTTGTCCGCCGCCACCTCAACTCGCGGCGTGCATCCCAAACCCGTCAGACAGAAGACTCCCGCACTCATCATGAGCCATGCTCCAGCGCTCATCGTTCCCCCATCACATTGACGGTCTGGAAAACCGGTTCCGCACAGAGTCTTCGAGATCGTTGACCAACCGAAGACTTTTCAACAAGGCGGGGATGTTTTCTTGCACCGTCAGATTGAAATGAATCGGCGGGCTCTTCTCCTGGTCCGGATTCTTGCCTTCCAGCCGCGCCTGCAACTGTAATGTGCCGTTTTCGGCGTACTGCGCGCCCACTTGTAACACATTATAGTGGAAGTTGCTCAGGGCCTGCAGGACGATCTCCATGTTGGTGTTGGCCTGGGTCACCGCGTGAGCGGCTTCCGGCGAGGCCGTATAACGGATCACGCCGCCGGGCGGACGCGCCTCGAAGTTTCCATCCTTCACCCTGAGG
>DASTFK010000164.1:0-5235 GCA_035719945.1 Nitrospira sp. | reverse complement strand
CCGGCACCCGGATGCCGGCGAACACCGATTCAAGAAAATCGTACGGACGCGTTCCGCTCAAGTCAAGCGACGGCCAGACCTGCCGGGCTCAGCGCGACTGGCCATGCTGGATGTCGATCATCACATTATCGGCGTCCAATTCCAGCGTGGCTGGAGCGCCGTCCGCAAAGCCAGACAGCTTCGTGCCGGCCAGCGAATCCACCTCATAGGTGGTCGTTCCCTCCGGAGTCGAGAGCTGAATTTCGTGCCAGAATGGATCGGAATAGCGGACTGTGCCGACGACGAACACATGCTCGGGAGACTGATCGGTCGCAGAGGCGTCGATCAGGACGTTGCCAGAATCGACCAGGATGTTCACCGGATCGCCGACTTTGGCGTTGTACAGCCCCACTCGATCGGCCTTATTCGGGCTGATCGGCCTTGGCTGCAAGCTCGAATCCGTCTTGATGAACAGCATGCCGGACTCGATCTTGCTGATCACTCCGCTGAAGCCATAATGCGAGCCCAGCACGATGTCCTCCGATTGTGCCGCCCCAACCGGCGCAAGCAGCAACACCAGCACGACCGTCACGCCGACCAGCGCTTTTCCACGATACAGTTTCATGCAAACACCTCCTGTGCCGTCGCACCATTCTATTGAACGATGGAACGATGTTAGTAGGTTTCACCGAGACCGGCCGGACCACCAGCCGGCACCGAAATCCCATATTCCTGGATGGGGGTCACCATCAGCGAAAAGTTGTACAGTTCGTCCGCAGCGACTTCATTGATGCCGTGGTCTCGCTGGCGAAGCATCTTGAACCATTTCCCCATTTCCTTCTTCACCGCCTGATTGTCGCCCCGGCCGACGGCGTCATGCACGATCCCTATCTTCTGTTTATAGGGTTCCCAGTTGGAGCCGGGATAGTTCGCTGCGGTGAACGACAGCGAATTGTTGATCTCGTCGACCCAGCTGGTTTGCACGGCCATGCCGATGACGGCCAGCCCGCAGAGGGCGGCGCCGATCAGGAATGCACCCATCACAGCTTTCATAAGCCCCTCCTTTCTTGTGTTCCTGCAGGGCAGGAAATTCGGTTGTACGCGGGATGAGGTGCGATCGGAGCGATCTCGGCGAGGTGCGGACGAGCTTACCTCCGCCACAGTGCGGAGGAAAGTTTGCGTTGGGAGGAGACCGCACTTGCCATGTGCATCACGATGGATGGCTGCTCCACGGATGATCATGGCCACCACCTCTTAGACTCGAGGCGGCCAGAACCGTAGGTACGCTACGATTGGCTTCCCGCAATCTGTTGATCGTCAGAACGTGTTACCACTCGGGCCCGCCCGCCGATCTGCCCTGTCGTTCCGTCCTATGCGGCTCGCTGCTGACCAAGCGGCTCGGGCTTCACTTGGACCCCTAGTCTTTTACATGTGGGCGAGGGTCCTTGAGGTCTCGCATAAAGTGTCAGAACAGAAAACAGGAACAAGGCGACCAGTGAGATGATCCCTGCAACGATTCCCCAGTCCATCCATGACATAAGGCACTCTCTCGCATGACGCACATGCGAGTCCTTTCTTCCATAAGGCGTGTGAACAGCCGATGGGATTCTGCCGTATCACGCACGGTTACGCTGGGTTCACGAAAAGCGACATGCGGGTGACGCGACTGTTGAGCCAACGTAGAAGCAATGAAAGGAGTTAGGCCGTGATGAAAGGCGGGAGAGAGGAGGCCGCACTTACCATGTCCATCACGATCGATCGGTGCTCCACGGAGGATCATGGCCACCACCTCGCAGGTTTGAGGCGGCCCGAATGACAACCACCCTACGCTTAGCACCTTCACTGGTCAATACCGATAAACCCTAGCTCTACATGGCCTTCGCTTCGCTAGGCTTGAACCTATGCACAGGTGTATGCTCAGACCTTAGGCGCAGCAGTAGAGGCTACCATGACACACGTTCGCACAATCATGGTTGCGGCACTCTATTTTTCCATGGTCGGCAGTCGAAATGACGTGGAGGCGCAGGCACCCCGACCACTTGATCCTCAAGCCGCCCAGCAGTATGCGTCCGACTCAGAGAAAGCTGATAGTGGAGATCCCGACGCGGCATACCGCATGGGTGAAGCGTTTGAATCGGGCCGATTGGCGGGTGTGACAGATCTCAATAAGGCGTTGACGTTCTACCGGTTGGCTGCGGGGAAGGGACATCAGCAAGCCGCCGAGAGGGTAGCGCAAATTGAGGCTGACTTGGCTCGGATGAAACAGGAACCGCCCACGACTCTACGGCACTGACGACGCACGGACAACCGTACCGCTTAGTACTCACAAAGGAGCGTTGCCGAGCTTCCACTTGATCGAGCAGCCGATGCTGGGTTTTTGGGTGGGGGCGACCGGTTTCCCGGCGAGCACATTGTCGATGGCGGCACGCACATCGCGGCCGGTCACCGGTTTGTTGTTGCCGGGACGGCTGTCGTCGAGCTGCCCGCGATAGACCAGCCGCCGCTGGGCATCGAACACATAAAAGTCCGGCGTACAGGCGGCCTTGTAGGCCTTGGCGACCTCTTGCGTCTCGTCGAAGCAAAACGGAAAGCGAAAATCCAACTGTTGGGCCATCTCTTTGAGCCGGTGCGGGGCGTCGTCCGGATGGGTCGCCGGATCGTTGCTGCTGATGCCGATGATGCCAAGCTTTTTCTCCTGATAGTCCTTGCCGATCTTGGCGAGTTCCTGCTCGACGTGCTTGACGTATGGACAATGGCGGCAGATGAACATGACCAGCAAGGCATCCTTGCCATGAAACGAGTCGAGCGAATAGACTTGCCCGCTCACGACCTCGGGCAAGAAAAACGGTGGAGCGGTGGTTCCGAGCGGGAGCATGACCGATTCAACTGCCATTCGTTCCTCGATGGCTCGTGATTAACACTTGATGTAGGACATTACCTTAGTCTCATATATCTTCAGTAATCCATGCACAACGTGTTAATCTACATGATGTCAGGTATTGTGTCGAAAGCTTCTCTCACTGGCAACTAGGCATTAAGGAGTCAGATGCCCTATCAGATCGACTTCGATACTAACAATCGGATTCTGCGTGCCCGTTTCATAGGACGGGTGACGGATGACGAGCTCAGGAACGTGTATCGTTTCGGCCAAGAGAACGTTGCACGGTTCGACCCGCTCTCCGGCATCACCGACTTTTCCGACGTGACTGCGGTGGCCTTCTCCCCGCAAACGATGCGCGATCTTGCCCGCACCAAGCCCATTATGCCGGATCCGAGCCGGCCGGTCATCTTCATCGCGCCGGCGCCTGATCTCTTCGGGATGGGGCGGATGTTCGAGCTGGAGGGGGCAGACACCCGTCCAAATCTGCGCGTCGTGCGCACGGCTAAAGAAGCCTACGAGATCCTCAACGTTCGGGATCCCTATTTCGCCCCGGTCTGACTACTTTCTGTACCCAGGCTTCGCCTGGCGAAGCAGTTAAGCTGCCTTCCGTAACGGATAGTCCGTTGACGGCTCATATACCGTCGTCGTTTCAGCCGCCTCCTCCTCTGTTAGGAACATCCAGCTGAGCAGCGCCGTCAGGAAAAGCGCCAAGGCGGTAATAATCGCCAGGATGCTGAAAAGGATGATGAGGCTGCCGGTCACAGTGTTGAACATAAGCCACCTCACAATGGAAAGATCGCTTTCCCTTCAGCCTACACCCACTACGCGTTTTGTCTTCCTGGAAGGTTCCCTGGCGGTCGCATAGAGCAGCCAGCCCACCAGCGTCACGATCGCAATGCCGGGCCAGCCGCCGAGCGGAGGGGCCTCGAACAGCAGGAACGGATCGGGACTGAGGTCAGGCCAGAAGGCACCGAGTGCGATGGGGATCGCCAATACGATACCCATGAGCGCTTCCCCGGTGATTAGTCCTGCCGCGAACAGCAGACCGCGCCGCGACGGCGCGTCGCTTCTTCCGGCCGCTCTGCTGGCCAGGAAGGCGATCACGCCGCCCAAGAAAATCGTCATCGATAACTTGAGCGGCAGGTAGATGCCGAGCGCCACGCCAAGAACGGGGAGACGGAATTCGCTCTCTCGCGCTTCCAGACGATGATCGGCCAGAATCACGAGGATGCCGATTAGCATACCCAAGCCGACGAGCGGCCAAGGCAGACCCGCGCCGAAGACGCTGCGCGTGAGGCTCGCCATCAACGTGGCCTGCGGGGCGCTCAAGGGGTGGGGATGGCCGACCGTGGGCTCGCCGATCCCGTACTTGGCTTGCAGTAGAGACAGTACCGGCACAAGGACGACCGCTCCGGTCAGCACGCCGACGACTTGCATGATTTGCTGTTTCCAGGGTGTTGCCCCGACCAAGTGACCCGTCTTGAGATCCTGCAGATTGTCGCCTCCCATGGCCGCAGCGCAACAGACGACCGCGCCGATCACGAGCGTGGCCGCCGGCCCGGCCGGATGCCCGGTGCCCATGAACAGCACGAGGAGGAGCGAGGCGACCATAATGGTGGCGATGGTCACGCCGGACACCGGATTGCTGGAGCTGCCGACGAGCCCGGCCATGTAGGCGGCGACCGAAGAGAAGAGGAAGGCTGCAAGCGCCATGATGGCCGTCATTAGGAGGCCGATGGGCACACTGCTCACGACCTCCGTATAGATCCAGGCCATTGGGAGCAGCGCCAGGACAAACGGAACGACGATCCAGGGAAGCGGCGCATCCTGTTCCGTCCTCGGGATGGCGGCTGGCTTGGACGATCCCGCTGAGCCATAGCTGTCACGCAGCGTCTCGAGACTTTTCCACACCGGCTCGCGAAGTTTCGTCAACGTCCACAGGCCGCCGGTGAGCATGGCGCCAATGCCGACATAACGGATCTGGCTGCTCCAGATTGTCATCGCGGCAGCCAGGTCGGTCTTACCCGGCGGCAGGCCATCGATGAGCCCATAGATCGGCATCAGCAGCAGCCATCCGATGACGCCACCGAGGAAGACCACGACAGCCGTATTCAAGCCGATGATGAATCCGACGGCGAGCAGGGCAGGCGAGAGGTTGAGCCCGGCATAGAGTACAGTGCGGCTGATGTTGGCTGCGCCTTCGAGGGATTCCGCCCAGACGCGCAATCCGCTCTCGCCGAACTTCACCGCACCGCCCAAGAGGGCGCCGGAAAGTAGCGTCCGGAAATCGCCGGCCGCTTGAGTTGGCGCCGCATGGATTCGCTCGACGACCTCAGTTTCAGCGGGGGCCGCGACCTTGAGGACTTCGGCGGTTG
>DASTFK010000163.1:0-2085 GCA_035719945.1 Nitrospira sp. | reverse complement strand
GAGAACCTAGCGACGAGTTGGTTCGTCGCTCCATCGAGCGATTTCTGTGGATCTATCCGTTGTGGTGGTTGGCTCACCGACTCAGAATCCGTCAGACTCGCCCGGGGCGGCGAAGCGAAGGCACATCTGGCTGACCGATTTGCCCACGCAGCATTCGGTGAGGAGAGACTTCGGGAGGCGGCGCGGGGTCCTCCAATGCACGCCGATCCTCATCGCTGAGCTCCAATTCGGTTGCGTCGAGCAACCCCTCAAGCTGGTCTAAGGTGCGCGGCCCGATGACCGGTGCTGTGACCCCAGCTACGTCCAGCAACCAGGCGAGCGCCACCTGCGGGACAGGCCGATTGTGCCTAGCCGCAACGACGGTGGCGGCATCAACGACCTGAAAATTTCGCTCGACGGCTCGGCGGGCTGCCGACTCCTCCAGGTCGTCACCAGCGAGTGTGACGCGACCGTCGGCTGGCATGTTCGCACGGGTATATCGACCGGTGAGGAAGCCAGCCCCGAGCGGTCCCCAGGGCAAGACGCCCAGGCCGGCCGCCCTGCAAAAGGGTATCAACTCCAGCTCCGCAGAACGTTCAACCAGCGAATATTGGGGCTGCAGACTAGCGAACGGTGCCCAGTCTTCACGGTCCTGGGCGGATACTGACCAAGCCAGCAACCAAGCCGGGAAGTTCGATGCGCCGAGAGTCCGCACTTTCCCGGCTCGGACTAGTCCGTCCAGCGCGGCCAGGCTGTCTTCAAGCGGAACTTTCGGATCAGGCGCGTGCACTTGATAAAGGTCGATCACGTCCACGCCGAGGCGGCGGAGGCTCGCATCGCAGGCGGCTCGGATTCGATCCGGGTCCAGTCCCTCACCTCCCGGGTCAGATACAGAGAAGCGCACCTTCGTTGCAAGCACCACCTCATCGCGATGCCGGGCCAACCACGGTGCGAGAGTGCACTCGGACTCTCCGTCGCCGTAGACGTCAGCGGTGAACGAAGATGAGTTCTTTCTTCTCGTAGACGCCCACGAGCAATGCATCGAACCCACGTGCGCCCGAGACGTATCCACCGATGACAAACTCCTGCTCCATGTTAGTGCGGAGCTTGATCCAGGCACCCGATCGCTCGCCGGGTTCGTAGATGGAACCGGTCCGTTTGCCGACAACACCCTCCAGGCCCAGTTTACGCACCGCCTCAAGAACTTGGCCGGATGACGCTTGCAGTAGCGGCGAGAGACGTAGCGGATCCTCTGGCGCGGCAACGATCCTGTGCAGCAAGTCGCGGCGCTGTTCAATCGGCGAACTCACCAAGGTTTCCCCATCGCGGTTTAGCAGGTCGAAGCAGTAGAAATAGACCGGAAGGGTCCGAGACAGGTTGTTTTGAAGAATCTGAAAGGAAGGTCTCCCTTTCGAATCCAGTGCAACCAGTTCTCCATCGAGAACGAAGTCGCTATCGAGTGACGCGAGGGCATCCACAACCCAGGGAAGCGTTTGTTAAGCACCTTCTTGTGGCGTGAGAATAGCGTGACCTCCTGGCCGACCTTCACTGCAACGCACCCATAGCCGTCGAACTTGATCTCAAAAGTCCACTTCTCGCCCGACGGCAGCGCCGTCACCGGCTTGCACTGCATCGGCTCAATGAAGGCAGGTCTCTCGGCGAGCCGGACTGAAAAGGCCAGATTGATCCACGCATCCGCCAGCCCCTGCGACCGTGTTTGACTTCCGGGCCCACTCTTGTCACTCTGCGCCCATTAAACGCACGCTTTCGGCTTCAGACTCCGGGCCAACGCCCGGAGGGCCAAAAGCGACTTCCTATCAGTATTCAAAATGCGTTCGCCTCAGTGCGCTGCCGGCCCTGCCGGAGCCGCCGGGCGAAAAATCTGCGACCAGACAATGGACGAGATTTGTTGGAGGGAGGAAGTATCCATGAAGAGACGCGAAACGTTGAAGCTTTTCGGAGCTGCTGCCGTGGCCGCCGTCATCGGCGTCGCCGGAATCCCCGGCCTGTCCTTTGCGCAGGACCAGAAGAAGATGGTGACGGTGGTCAAGATCGCCGGCATCCCCTGGTTCAATGCGCTGGAGAACGGCGTGAAGAAGGCCGGCA
>DASTFK010000162.1:0-4625 GCA_035719945.1 Nitrospira sp. | reverse complement strand
GGATCGTGTCTACATAGTCATATCCGGCGTCTTTTACATTGGCCTCGGCGATCAGTTCGACGGCATAAAAGTGAACGCGTGTCCGCCCGGCGCGTTATCGTTCTGCCAGGCAACACGTCCCACGTCGGCGGATTGCTGCTTTCACAGCTTCTCACTCTGTTCACGACCCCGGTCGTCTATCTCTATCTTGATCGCCTGGGCGGGTTCCTGCGCCACAAGCGCGTCGCGATCCTCGACTCTCGATCCTCGAGCACCAGCAGGGTTTGACCTGCGGCAGCCCTGTTGGCTGCATCGTCCGCTTTGGGCATGAGCAGACATCGCGTCACGTCCGCGTCATGTCCGTTATTCCCCTCAAAGCGGACCATTCATGAGCGCGGTTTGCACGCCCGCTTAGGGTCATGTGCAGACGTGAAGCACGTTACAAGAGCTCCGGGTTTAGTGAGCGCGCCAGTGTCGAAAATCGGGTCGACGGTTTTCCCCTTCACTCGAACGGATCGAGTTGGGCCTGCGCCTTCCTGGTCAGACTAGACTACGAACCATTCTGCGCAGCAGTGTACCTTCCTGGGACCACCTTTTGAGGAGGATTGGCTCCGGGAGGATTGATCGACCGAATAAAGGCGATGATCTTCCAGAGCTGATCCGACGTGGGGATCGTCACCCCCATCGGGGGCATTCCGGCATGGACGGTGCCGTATTGGTAGCGAGTGAAGCCCTGCTTCTCCAACCCGGCGGAGCCGAGTGTTATAAGTCTGAACAGCACATCGTCGGTGTTACCCCAGAACCAGACGCCCTGGCTCAAGGCCGGACAAAAGCCGCCGCCACCATTGCCGCCGTGACACTCGTTGCATCCGGGCAACCGAAATTGCTTAACGAGATCGGGATTATCCTGCACCATTTTTGCGTAGTCTGGATAGGGACTATGCAGCCCGCCCGGAGGCACTTGCTGGACCAACTCTGTTGGCGGGGTGGTGTCGCCGAGTTTGCAGCACCCGACTGCCGCTGCTTCGGCTGAAGACGTGCTGCCCGACCCACTTTTAACAGCTGGGGCTTCGCTTTGAAATTTTTGTCCCGACTGGCCCGACTCAACGAGATCCGCCGCTTGGAGCGACGTGACCCAGATAGCGGCATAGGAAATTCCCAACACCAAAAATGCGATAAGGAATTTGCGCATGTTTCCCTTCTCCATAGTAGTCACTAGAAACCTTGCAGCCTCTCGCGGTCCCTTCGATGTGGTGCGAGGGAATTGAACCTGCTTCGTGCTGCTTGCTGCTTTTATGTTGGATTTGCCTTATCTAGCGTGGGCCGTCGGAACCCAGGGCGACGCTGGCCAAGACGGACCGACGACACCAGCTTTGTGGGGATCGTTCCATCGTCCGTATTCCGATGATTCGTCGCGAAGGTCGCGCCACGTCGTGCAGCTCGCGGGTTCGCCTTGACCAGCTAGTGGATGTCGAGGCTGGCCATCGGCAACACGCCTTCCGCGAGTGCCGAAAGGCGCCGTACGCCGTGCGTAGGCAAAGAACTTTGGAGTGAAGGGCGGCATTCAAAAAAGTTCGGTTTGCATGGTGATCAGCTCGCGACTTCGGACCCGGTGCAATCGTCTACGACGGCGGCGAGCGCCATAAGCGGAAATGATGTCATACCCGCGTGCGGACCTAACTATAGCTAAAACAAGTCCCGCTATTCCCATTGGACCGCACTGGATGATCACATGGCCCTTTGACGCTGCGGCGAATGGCCTTCCGACCACCGTTCGCGACAAAGGTGCTTGGGTGATGTTTGCGGGAACCCCTTACGCGTATTTGCACGTCTGCGGCAGCCCTTGGGAAGGCAACGAATACCATGAGGGCGATAAGGCAGTCTGGACCATGTCTTACGCCCGTCAGTGAATGCCGACGATCGACCGGGGTCTATCCCGAGTGGAATCGCAAGGCGGCGGGGCTCTCGCGATCTGATGTCCGCTAGTGACCCATAACGGACGTAGACTGACTCAGCGTAACGAGACGAAAACGTCCCTTCCGATCAAGCTCGCTCCCGGCATGGCAGCCGCCAAAACTTGTGTTGCTTTCTCTCACGCCGGAGTCGGCCAATACGGGGCGAGTAGCCGTCCGGTCGCGTACATGCCGAGGCCGAAAACCGAATGGCCCATCACGCTCTTCAGCCGCGTGACGTTTGGCTTGGGCGTTCGTGACCCCGCAATGCCCATTCCCATCCCAGGCATCATCATTAAATAGGGCGCGACCAACAGCACCCAAGCGAGGATCATCGGAGGAAGAAGTGTCGGTCGCTCCAGCCAGACCTTGCCCCACAACCCTAACAGCAGGAGCCCATAGCCGATGCCGATTGCGTAGTGCGCGATCCAACCAATCGCCAGTTCTCCCTTGACCGGCACGGCTTCGCTCATCGCGACCTGAACGAATTGGCCATGAGCCATATTGCCGAACCAGCGGCCGACCATTGCCCAGTTCCTATCGGCACTACGCCATACGACGATAATTGTGCTTCACTGGCGATTTCACTTGCGAGGATCGTCGCCGGGATCCAGGTATTCGAGGCCTAACGGACCAATGGCCGTTACCTGGGTGACGTACTCACCGGACTTTGCCCAGTGAAAGTGGGACGTATTGCCGGGCAGAACGATAACGCTACCGGGCGGATATGCCTCCACCTTATCGCCGTCGAACTGATCGCCCAGGCCGATGTAGAAAACGCCGGACATGACTGTGTAGACTCGGTCCTCCGGGTGTCTGTGCGGCATCAGCTTCACGCCTGATGGCACTTTGACCCTGATCACGTAGGGGCCAGGCTGTGAGGGCTGACCGACAACGACGGCAAGACGGACCGAAGGTGGGAACGCTGGGAACGGCTTCCAATCGATGTCTTCGGGCAGCACCGATCTGAAAACGGCTTGGCCTGGCTGGTGGGTTCGAACCATTGTGGTCTCCCCCTTATCTGGACGTGTCGAGGCTACTGATAAGGGCAAGTCCCGGGAGTAGATGGAACGTCGGCACGCCTAGTCAGTTCAGGAGGCTGCTTCGGCGTGGGCCATCACCTCTCGCAAACGGCCGGTGTTGACGTCGAAAATGAAGCCCCGCACAGGAACTTCTTTCGAAATCCAGGGATGCGACCTGACCATCTCGATCTGGTCCTTAGTTTGCTGCTCCGGGTCCTTGAAGGCAAAGAAGCGCATCGGGGCGGGTGTTGCGTCGCCAGTCAGCTTCGAGAATTTGGCGTTTAACTCTGCATCGGTAAAGGTCGTAAACCCGCAACCAGTATGATTTAGGAGCATGATCTCTTTGGAGCCGAGCACCCGCGTCGATACAAGCAGCTCCGCCAGAACATCCTCGGTAACGGCAGGCCCTCCAGTTCGGATCACGTCAATGTCGGCGTGCTTCAATCCGAGAATCCCTGGAAGGTCGGAGAGCCGAGGATCCATGCAAGTCACGACCGCAAGTTTCGGCTTGGGAGGCCCCGCCCCCCACTTCGGGTCATACGTCTTGGCATACCGTTCGTTTGCTTTCATCGCTTGGTCGATAACGCTCATGACCGTCTCCCATCTTGATTGCCGCACCGACCGGATCAAACAACTCAGGACAACACCGAAGAGCCGGGTCGGGAGACCAGTGGTGTGGAGCGCCGAGAGCGCCCTCCTGCTGATGTGTTCAAGGCGCTAAACCTCGAACCGCTTGATCGGTTCCTACCTCGCACAGGAGGGCGCGATTTGCCGCATCGTCGACGGCTTCATCTTCGAAGCTGTCGGCCGTCGATGACCAGGCGGTCAGGCCTTGGTCGATCTGCCGCGGTGTCCGCTTATGGCACAAAGCGGACGCGCAAACCGCGTAGATGAATGTCCGCTTTGAGAGGAATAAGGGAAATGACAGGGACGTGACGCGATGTCTGCTCATGACCCAAAGCGGACATTCATAAGCATCGCGTTGGCCGGTCACGTTGTTAGCGCCACGGGAGGAGATCATCCTCGAAGATGGCATTGTACAGATCAGAAGCGGGTTCGTTGCCGCACGCGTGTCAGCGACGCTCAAGGGTGGCGGGGATCCCGTTGGCCGGGAGCAGGGTAATCTGCGGCTTGATGCCGATTACTGCGTCGGGGTCGAGGGTGAAGCGATACCGCTGCCCAACGGCGGCCAGAATGATCGCTGCTTCCATCAAGGCAAAACTGCTCCCCACACATAACCGCTGCCCGCCGCCGAATGGATAATACGCAAACTTTGGGATGCGCTTTGCGAGCCCATTCTCCCAGCGTTCGGGACGAAACTCTTCGGGCTCAGGAAAATACCTGGGGTCGCGGTGGCTCACCCATTGGCTCATCAACACGGTATACCCCCGCTTCACTCGGTATCCCCCAAGTTCCAGGTCGTCTGTCGCCTCTCGCCCGATCACGTACACAGGCGGGTACAGCCGCATGGACTCAGCAATTACGGCAGCCGTGTAGGGAAGACGATGAAGTTGATCGGCCGTCGGAGTCGCACCCGCAAGGACATGTTGCCATTCAGACACCAGCTCATTTTCAACATTCGGGTTCTGAGAGAGCAGATACCAGCTCCAAGCGAGCGTCAGGGCGGTCGTCTCGTGCCCAGCGAGATAAAGCGTCATCGCCTCGTCGCGAA
>DASTFK010000161.1:0-3046 GCA_035719945.1 Nitrospira sp. | reverse complement strand
TGTTTGGTATTGGCACCACCGCCTGGGCCATTCCCGGCTTGCCGATCTCCGGCTTCCTCGGAGGGCTGCTGGCGCTGTTCGTCCTCTATCGCATGTCGGCCACGTCCGAGAAGCTGCCGGTGCATAGCGTGCTCTTGGCAGGAGTGATCCTGAACGCCATCTTTTCAGCCCTGATCATGTTCGTGACGTCGATCATGGAGCCCAACCGGTCCTTCAGCACCATGGCCTGGCTGATGGGTTCGCTGACCGCACCGGCCGATCGGACGTTGTTGGCCTTGTCGGCCTACCTGGCAGTCTGCTTAGGGCTATTGTTCACGCAAGTTGGCGTGCTCAACATCATGACATTGGGAGAAGAACCCGCGCGCTCATTGGGTGTCGACACGGAGCGTGCCAAACGCACGATCCTCATGACCGCTGCGCTGGTCACAGGCGCGGTCGTGTCCGTGAGCGGGATGATCGGATTCGTTGGGATGGTGGTCCCGCACGCCATGCGCTTGATGCTCGGCGCTGACCATCGACTGCTGTTGCCCGCATCTGCAATCGCCGGTGGTGCGTTCCTGATGACCGCTGATACGTTCGCCCGAAGTCTATTCGCCCCTTCGGAACTTCCCGTCGGGATCATCACCGCGTTGGCCGGCGGTCCGTTCTTTATCTACCTGTTGATGTGGAGAAAAGACCGGCTGTCATGACTGACTGTCAGAGAGTGTTGTATGACCTCTGTCTTTGAACTTCAATCCGTGTTCTTCCAGTACGGCCGTGGCGGGAGCGCAAGCCCGTGGGTACTGAGCAATGTCAATCTTCATGTCAATGCCGGGGAGATGCTGGGGATCGTCGGGCCCAACGGATCGGGAAAGACATCCCTCTTGAAACTCCTGGCAAGACTTGTCCGACCGCAAAAAGGCGAAATTACGTTATACGGCCAATCTCTCAAGGCCGTGACCCAGAACGAGATGGCGCGGCAGATCGCCTTCGTTCCGCAGGACACTCAGCCGACCTTCGCCTTTAGTGTTGCAGAAACGGTGCTGATGGGACGGTTTCCTCATCGCCGCCGGTCTCGCTGGGACTACGGGTTTGGGTGGGACAGCCAAGAAGATTGCGCTATTGCCCGACAGGCGATGACCACCATGGACGTCCTCCATCTGGCCGAGCGGTCCGTCATGGAGCTGTCCGGCGGAGAGCGGCAGCGAACGGTCATCGCCCGCGCGCTGACCCAAACGCCCAACGTGTTGCTCCTCGACGAACCGACGGCTTTTCTCGACCTGCAGCATCAGCTCGAGATTTGTTCGGTGTTGCGGTCACTGAAGGAAGAGCGTGATCTCACCATCGTCATCGTCTCGCACGACCTCAATATGGCGAGCCAGTATTGCGATCGGATCGTGATGCTCAAAGGCGGTGAGCTATTTGCGACGGGAAGTCCGAATGAAGTCATGCGATCTGACCTCTTGGAAGCCGTCTATGGCTGCGGCGTGTTGGTCGACGCGCATCCGGAATCAGGACTGCCTCGTATCACATTGCCTCGCGAGGTGATGCATTCACGACGTTCTTAGCATGGAGGGTTGGACCGTGCCCATCCGACCCGCGTGAATCGTTGGGGGCACAAGAAGTTTGAAAGGGAGTCACACATACGCTGTCAGCGACGGGGAAGATGGTGCAAAGCCATCACGGTGCCGCCACTGTAAGCGGGGAGCATTCTTCCATATATGCCACTGGTATGAAGCGTGCGCTCTCGTGTCCAACACGAAGTGCCATGCACAGCCGGGAAGGCGGAGGAATGCCGCGATCCGCGAGTCAGGAGACCCAGCTGACAGAGAGTCTTAACACCCTTCGAGTCAAAGGGAGGTTCTCATGTCGTCGTTTGCGGGACGTGCGCTCATTAGTTGGATGTTGTTGTGTCTTGGTTCCGTGTTTTGCCAGGCCATGGCGGAGGAGGCGAAAACGGGCGAGTCTGAAGTCATTGAAACCCCTGAAGTGTTCATCAGTGCCACCAAGACGGAAATTCCCATCAAGCAGGTCACCAGCGCGGTGGAAATCATTACCGGCGAGCAGATGCAGCAACGGAAGATCAAAACCGTGATGGAAGCGCTTCGTTTGGCACAAGGACTTGCCGTCTTTCAAAGTGGTGGTCCGGGCACGCTGGCTCAGGTGCGCATGCGCGGCGGCACACCGCAGCAGACGCTGGTGTTGATCGACGGCGCGATTGTCAACAGCGCTACCGATGGAAGTTACAACTTTGCGAATCTGACCACCGATAACATCGATCGGATCGAAATCCTTCGAGGGAGTCAGGGCATGATGTGGGGATCGGACGCCATGGGCGGCGTGATCAATATTACGACGAAGCGCGGACGGGAAATACCCAATATCTCTTCTTTTATTGAATACGGTTCGTTTGCGACGATTCGTGAAGGTGCGAGCGTCATCGGGAAGAAAGGTCCGGTCGATGTGGCAGCGACGCTCACCCGTTGGGACACGTCGAACTTTTCGGCCATCAACTATCGGCGTGGCGCGGCGGAGCGGGACGGATTTCACAATTGGCAGGGATCGGTCAAGCTCGGCGTGGATCTGCCGAAGGACGGCCGCTTCGAGTTTAACTTCCGCTGGATGGATGGAATCACCAATTTGGATGGAACCGCCTTTAATCCAGGGACGCTTGCCTTTGATCCTGCGGATGTGCTTGGAGCCAAGACACATAGCAATCAGTACGTCTATACCGGCAGCTATATGCAGCCGATCACGAATTGGTGGTCCCAACGGTTGACTTTGGCGCGCGCGACAGAAAGCTTCGCGACAAGCTCTGGCACGGTTGAGCGCAACCTCGTCACAGGGGTTCAAGCGGCTCCATTCCCACTCAGTTCGGAGATCAACACGACGAGTAACCGGCTGGAATGGCAGCACGATGTACAAATCGTGAAGCCGTTGTCCGTGACAGCCGGCTATCAATTTCGCGAGCAGATGGGGGAAAACCTTGATACGCTGACTGGCACGCCGACTCTTACAAACAAGGTAATCAGCAGCAACGCGGGATTTGCTGAAGCGAAACTCAATC
>DASTFK010000160.1:0-3503 GCA_035719945.1 Nitrospira sp. | reverse complement strand
ACGCTTGAAGGGATCACGTCAACGACGAGTCGCGGAGGATTGGTTAGTGAAAACAAGGCATACCTCTGGAAAGAGCCGTTCGGTAGGGTGACCGTCACGGAGTCGTCGGGCGTTTGCCTGACGATGAACCGGCCGTCGAGCGATCCCTGCGCGATCTTGGTTTGCGCAGACTTGCTCAACGCCGCGTGAGGAATTTCGACGACCAAGCCGTCCTCCCGAGAGGGCAGGTGCTTCTTGACCCGTGTCTTGCGGTCGAGATCAAGGACCAACCGAGAGGACTCTGGCGAGAAGGCGGTTCTCAGATTCTGGATCATCGCTGGTGGAAGGGTAAGGAGGCTGACCTTCGAGCGGCGAGATCGTTTGGATGATGGCGACTCGTCCAGGCGCTGGTCCTGCGACGCGGCCTCGACAGGCTGAAACCACAGCACCCCATCGAGACTGAACAGTCCCAGCAGTACGACTAGAGAGATTGCACACCAGCGAGCAGGGGGCATGGGTTTCCAGGGGGACGGCAGAAGATATATCTATCTCTCAGATGTTCCGAGGGTTGTCAAGGGGAGCGGGGTTTTGAACGGTGTCTGTGGGTCGGTTGACAGCACCTACCGCCGCGCGTAGGGTTTCTCATCGTCATGCATGTGATTATCGACGGCTACAACCTGTTGGGCCTGACGAGTTGGTCCGGTGCAAGTCCGCACTCCGAAATGGCGCGGGAAGCCCTGCTGCGACTGCTGGCGGGATATCGACATCGGAAGGGTCATGCGCTGACCGTTGTCTTTGACGGATGGCAACGGGGACAGCCGCTCGAAGGACACGAGCACCGCGCCGGAGTCCAGGTGATCTATTCAAAACGGGGCGAGAAGGCCGACCAGGTGATCGAGCGGCTTGCGCAGGAGTATGGAGCGGCGTGCGCGGTCGTGACGTCCGATCACGAAGTGATCCGCGCGGCGCAGGCACAGGGAGCGTTGATCATGAGGGCGCCGGAGTTTGCTCAGAAACTCCAAGTAAAGTCCTCTTCGGAAGCTCCGATGCCCCATAAGGAATTGGCTGTGGATGATGACTTGGCACCACGGCGCGGACCGGAGAAGAAAGGCAATCCTCGAAAACTTCCCAAGGCGCTTCGCCGCCGCGGCCGCCAGCTCAAGCGATTCTAGGCACGCGAGAGCCCGTGCCGACTAGGCAGTGCGCTCACGCATCTTGCTGAATAGTTGGCGGGCATTGTTCGTCGTGGCTTGTTCGATCTGCGCCAACGAGAGGTCAGAATGGATGTCGGCGAGCTGTTTGGCGACGTGCGAGACGAAGGCCGGCTCATTGCGTTTGCCACGGTGGGGGACCGGTGTAAGGTAAGGGCAGTCGGTCTCAATGAGCACGCGATCCAGCGGCGTCTGTTTGGCGATCTCCCGCAATGTCGTCGCGTTGTTGAACGTCAGAATTCCGGAAAAGGAAAGATAGAACCCCAAATCCAGCGCATCTTTCGCCAGCCAGGTATCTCCCGAAAAGCAGTGGAAGACCCCGCCGACTTCTGACGCCTTTTCTTCCCTGAGGATGCTGATCGTATCTTCCTGCGCCTCTCTCGTGTGAATAATCACGGGCAGGCGGAGTTCTCGTGCCAGCTGAAGTTGTTCGCGAAACCGCTCGCGCTGCTCTTTGGGCGCCGAGTGATTATAGTGATAATCGAGTCCGATCTCGCCGTATGCCACCACCTTCTCATGTTGGGCGAGGCGGCGCAATTCGTCGTACCACCCATCGCCGATGTGTTTCACCTCATGCGGGTGAACGCCGATCGAGGCGTAGATGTCAGGATGGCGATCGGCGAGTGTGACGGCGGACCGGCTGGTGGCGAGATCGCAACCGATCGTCACGAATGCACCCACCCCTGCCTGGCGCGCCCGCTCAATCGTCGCTTCGCGGTCAGCATCGTAGCGAGTGTCGTCCAGATGGGTATGGGTATCGATGAGCATGCAGATCGCTTGAGGCCGGCCTCGGACGAGACCGTGAAACCGGTCAGGCAGGTCGGGTGACGATGCTCTCGGCCAATTCGTTCAAGAGGGCCGCGGTATCATTCCAGCCGAGGCAGGCGTCGGTGATTGAGACGCCATGGACAAGTGCCACACCCTGTTTCCAGGTCTGTTTGCCGGAATTGAGATTGCTTTCAAGCATCAGGCCCATGATCGATTGACGGCCTTCGCGGAATTGCCGGAGCACCTCGCGCGCGACCGTGCCTTGGCGCGTATGATCTTTGTTGGAGTTGTCGTGAGAGCAATCGATCATGATCGGTCGTGCGATCCCTTCGCCTGAGACGGCCGCTTCGGCTTTGGCGACGTGCTCCGCCTCGTAGTTCGTCTTGCCCCCGCCTCCTCGCAACACGATGTGTCGGTCCGGATTCCCCATGGTTTTGATGATCGAGGTTTGCCCATCGGCATTGATGCCGACGAAATGATGGGGGGTTCGGGCGGATGTCATGGCGTTCACGGCCACGTGCAAACTGCCTTCGGTGCCGTTTTTGAAGCCGACCGGCATCGACACACCGCTTGCCATCTCCCTGTGGGTCTGACTTTCCGTCGTTCTGGCTCCAATGGCGGTCCAGCTGATGAGATCGGCAATATACTGCGGGCTGATCGGATCCAACAGCTCCGTGGCGCAGGGCATGCCTGATTGATTGATCTTTAAGAGGATGGTCCTGGCTAACTCCATGCCGGTGGCAATGTCGCAGGTCCCGTCGAGATGGGGATCGTTGATGAGCCCTTTCCATCCCACCGTGGTCCTGGGCTTCTCGAAATAGGTGCGCATGACGATCAGCAACCGGTCACGGACCGCAGCGGCCAATGGCTTGAGTCTTGACGCATACTCGTACGCCGCCTCGGGGTCATGGATCGAACAGGGACCGACAATGACCAGTAAGCGTTCCCGGTCCTGCCCGTGGAGGATTCGGCGGATCGCCTCTCGTGTTTCCACGACAAGCGCTGCGGCTTCATCGGTAATGGGAAGTTTGGTCTTGATTGCACGCGGGGCCGGCAATGCCTTGATTTCTATGACGTGTTGATTGTCGATCGGTCGATTCATGGCCTGCCTTTTAAGCTTGAAGTCGCGCAGCATAACGAAATGCTCAAGGAAAGTCTACATGGCCGTGCATAACATATGGGAATATCAGGGAAGACGCACGTGTATTCGTTGATTTTGACAGGCTTTGGAGCCTTGTGATACTCAATGGCCCACCCATGAGTCATTCTTTCGTCACGCGCGGACTTTCGGTAGGCCTCATCCTGCTTCTTCTGGCACTGGCCCCTTTTGCAGTAGCCCAGGACGTCCATCATGAGCTGGCCGCCGCTGATACGGACGGACACGAACACTCCGATACCGACCTCTGCCAATGGGTGCAACACCATACGTCCGGCTCGCTCGATGTTGGTGGCCCGCCCTGTTCCACATTCGAGCTCGTCGGTTCGCATGAACCTTCCGCACCTGAGCAACTCTTTTCGGTCGAATTCCCCTCAATCGGTCCTTCT
>DASTFK010000159.1:0-5557 GCA_035719945.1 Nitrospira sp. | reverse complement strand
TCGCTTGACGGATCTCGCCCTGCCACCGGCCGTTCTCGAGCAACTGCCGGTGAAACTCCTCCTCGGAGAGCGGCAAGGCGGAGGACAACAATCGATGGATCGGCCGGCCGGCCGCCTCTGCTACCTTCCACCCGTACAGTTCCTCCGCTCCGTGATTCCAGTAAATGACGCCTCCGCCCATCCGCCAGACCACCACCGCGTCGTGGGTCTGGGCGAGCAGACCGGCCCGCCAGCGCAGTTCCGCCTCGGTCCGCTTGCGTTCCGAGATGTCGCGCAGGATGCCTGTGTACCGGATTTCCCCATTGGAAAAACTCTCGCTGACGGCGATCTCGACAGGAAAGTCGTCGCCCTGCCGGCGCCGCCCGTTCACTTCCCGCCAGAGACCGATGAGCCGCATGATGCGGCTGGCCGCATCGGCAGGGGATTCGTCCCCTCCCTCGGCAAACCATGCGGGGAGCAGCATCGAGACATTTCGTCCGACCATCTCTTCGATGCGATAGCCAAACATGTGTTCGGTAGCCGCGTTGCACGAGAGAATGAGCCCGGCATGATCGAACGTGATGATGCTGTCCATCGCGGTTTCGACGAGCTTGCGATACCGCTCTTCGCTTTCGCGCAGGCGCCGTTCCGCCTGGTGCTTGAAGAGGGCGATCTCGATCTGAGTCGTGACATCGCGCTCCTCAAAGGGCTTGAGAATGTACCCGAAGGGTTCAGTTGCAGCGGCGCGCCGCAGGGTGGCCATGTCGGAATGGGCGGTCAGATAGACGATGGGGATGTTCCGGAAGGCTTGAATACGTTCAGCGGTTTTGATGCCGTCAATGGGACCGGCCAACCGGATGTCCATCAGCACGAGATCCGGCACCAGGGCCTTCGCCGTCTCCACGGCGTCTTCACCGTCGCAGGCGATGCCGACCGACCGGTACCCTGCCCGCTCGAGCTTGCCGGCTAAATCGGCGGCAACGACCGCTTCATCTTCAACGATGAGTATGTTCGCCTTGGGCATCAGGTACCGCCTTTGCCTCGGGAGGTGAACCGACGCGCGAGTCCGGGACCTGGAACCGCAATTCGAACGTGGTCCCCTCGCCTGTTTGTGTGACCACTTCGCCGCGCAGTTGCTTGCTCAGCATGCGGATCAGGCGCAATCCCAACGACTCGGCCGCCTGTAAATCGAGCCCAACCGGCAATCCCCATCCATCGTCCCGGAAGAGCAGACGCACCGATTCATTCTGCACGCTGGTCAGTTGGATGTTGATCGTGCCGTGCTCTCGTCCCACGAACGCATGCTTGAGGCTGTTGGTCGCGAGTTCGTTCAGAATGAGTCCGCAGGGAATGGCCATATCGACCGGCAGAAGCACCGGTTCAAGCTCGAGCTGCAATTTGACCTTGGACGACACCTCGCCGTGCGCCAGGAATAACTCCTTCATGACGTTTCGAATATAGGCGCCAAGCTCGGTGTGGGCGAGGTCGGCGGATTGATACAGCTTTTCATGCACCAAGGCCATGGATCGGACGCGGTCACGCGTGTCGCGGAAGAGCGTTCGCGTCGCCGGATCCGTGAGGCGCTCCGCCTGCAGATCGATCAGGCTGGAGATCACTTGTAAGTTGTTCTTGACCCGGTGATGCACTTCCTTGAGCAGGATGTCCTTTTCATGCAACGAGGTCTTGAGCTGCTTGAGCCGCTCTTCGATCTCCACCTCCATGGCCCGGTTCATCGTGGCCAGCGCCCGGGTCTTGCGGAAGAGATCCACAAACACCGCCACCTTGGACTTCAGGATGAGCGGATTAACCGGTTTGCTCAGATAGTCCACCGCCCCGGCGCCATAGCCTTGGAGCACGTCCCCATCTTCGCGGTAGTAGGCCGTCAAGAAGAGAATGGGGATGTGCTGCGTCCGCTTGCGCTGCTTGATCAGTTGGGCCAACTCATAACCGCTGACGTCCGGCATGCGCACATCGAGCACGATGACGGCAAATTCGTCCGCAATGAGCGCAAGCAGGGCTTCGTCGGCCGTGCGTGCGCGGAACAGCCGGTGGTCCGGGATGGACAGGATGCTTTCGAGGACATCGAGGTTCCGTGAATCGTCGTCCACCAGCAGGATGTTCGCAGGCTCTTTGAACGTCGTCATGATGTCGATCCCAGCTCCATTGCGGACGTGGAGATGCCCGATGGCGGCCCCTGCACCTCGTGAGTGTAAGGGCCGAGTTTCCGGATTTTCAACCTGGCAGCCCCCTGGCCATCGTTCGCCTTCATCGGTACAGCCAGACACGCAACATGGACAGGAGCTGTTCCGTATTCACCGGTTTGGCCACGTAGTCCGAGGCGCCGGCTTCCAAGCACTTTTCCCGGTCGCCCTTCATGGCCTTGGCCGTCAAGGCCAAGATCGGCAAGGACCGGAACTCCGCCTGTTTGCGGATCTCCCGGATCGTGGTATAGCCGTCCATCTCGGGCATCATGATGTCCATGAGGACGACGCTGAGCTCCGGCGTATTGCTGATGATTTCGATGGCCTGCCGCCCGTTCGTGGCACTGATCACGTCCATGTCCTGATTCTCGAGGACCGTCGTCAGGGCAAAAATGTTGCGCGCGTCATCGTCCACCACGAGGACTTTCTGACCGCGCAACGACTCGTTCGATTGGTGCAAGCGCTCCAGGAGTTGCTGCTTGGGTTCCGGCAAATCCGCGACCACGCGATGCAGGAACAGGGCGGTCTCGTCGAACAGCCGTTCGGGCGACTGGACGTCCTTCAACACGACGCTCTTGGCCACCGCTTTGAGCCGGCGCTCTTCCTCCGTGCTCAGGTCTTTCCCCGTAAAGACAACGATCGGCACGTTGCCCAAGGTCGGATCGGCCTTCACCTGATCGAGCAGCTCGAAGCCGCTCATGTCAGGTAGCCGGAGATCGAGCACGCAGCAGTCAAACGACTGGGTGCGCAGCGCGTCCAGGGCGGCGGCTCCTGTGCTGACATTGAAGATCTCGATGTCGTCATGCAGGAGCAGCTCGGTGATGCTGCGGCTTTCCAGCTCATTGTCCTCCACCACCAGCAAACGCTTGAGGTGCGGCGTGATGAAGTTCTGGATGCGATCGAAGCAGGATTCCAAGCCTTCGGTCGTGACCGGCTTCACCATGTAGGAGAAGGCGCCGTGTGCCAGACCATGCTGCCGCTCTTCTTCGAGCGAAATGATCTGCACAGGGATGTGCCGGGTCTTTGGATTCAGCTTGAGGTTGTTCAACACGGTCCACCCCAGCATGTCGGGCAGGAAGATATCGAGCGTGATCGCGGCTGGAACGTATTCCAGCGCGAGATCCAGCGCCTGTTTCCCGCGCGTGGCCACGATGCCTTTGAATCCCTTGTCGCGTGCCAGCCCCAGCAAGACCCGCGCATAGTGCGGATCGTCTTCCACGATGAGCACGGCGGGGTCGCTGGCCTTCACGGTGTCCCGGTCGTCGGCGATTTTTTCCTCGCCGGCCACGGGCAGGATGGTGAGCGCCGGCGGCTGGCCGGGGACGGATGTCGCGACCGTCGGACGAAGCTCCACCGTGGACGGTCCGGTGTACACCAACGGGAGATATAAGGTGAAGGTGCTGCCCTGCCGTGGTTCGCTGGTCAGCTTGATTTCGCCGCCCAGCAGCGTCGCAAGTTCGCGGCTGATGGCTAGACCCAACCCGGTGCCGCCATATTTGCGGCTCGTACCGGCATCCGCCTGTTGGAACGCCTCGAAGATGAGCTTCTGCTTCTCAGGCGCAATGCCGATGCCCGTATCAGAAATTGAGAGCGCCATGACCGTGTGCGACCGGCTCAATACCGGGTGCTCCAGCGTCCAGCCTTCCGTGGCGAGCCGGACATTCATGGCCACGTGCCCATGGGACGTGAACTTGAAGGCGTTCGACAGCAGGTTCTTGAGAATCTGCTGGAGGCGCTTCGGGTCGGTCGTGAACGCCCGCGGCAGGCCGGTCTCGAACTCCAGATGGAACGGCAGATTCTTCTGCTCGGCAATGTGCTTGAAGTTGCGCTCGACGCTCTCACGCAGAGACAGGAAGGTCATTTCTTCCGCCTCAACCGTGACGGTGCCCGATTCGATCTTCGACAGGTCCAGAATGTCGTTGATCAGGTTGAGGAGGTCAGAGCCGGCGCTGTGAATGTTCTTGGCGAACTCCACCTGCTTCTGCGACAGATTGCCCGTCGTGTTGTCGCCGAGCTGCTGGCCGAGAATCAAAATGCTGTTTAATGGCGTGCGCAGCTCGTGAGACATGTTCGCCAGGAACTCCGACTTGTACTTCGACGTCAGGGCAAGCTCGGCCGCCTTTTCTTCGAGTGCGCGGCGGGCCTGCTCGACTTCCTTGTTCTTCCGCTCGACTTCCGTGTTGCGCTCGGCCAGTTGCTTGGCCTTGCGCTCGAGCTCTTCGTTGGTCTGCGTTAACTCTTTCTGCTGAGACTGCAGCTCTGTCGTGAGCTGTTGCGACTGTTGCAGCAGGTTTTCGGTGCGCATCGTCGCTTCAATGGTATTGAGCACGACGCCGATGCTTTGCGTGAGCTGCTCCAAGAAGGCGAGGTGCGTCACCTTGAAGGGATGCAGCGAGGCCAGCTCGATGACCGCCTTGGTTTCCCCTTCGAACAACACCGGCAAGACGACAATGTTGGCCGGCAGCGCACGGCCGAGGCTCGATTGGATGGCGGCGTACGCAGGCGGAACATCCGTGAGGAGAATGCGCTGTTTTTCCAAGGCGCATTGACCGATCAGGCCCTCTCCGCTTTCCACCCGCTCTTCCGGTTCCCGTGAACTGGCATAGGCGGCCAGGAGGCGTAGCGAGGGGTTTTCCCCTTCGACAGCGTCCATCTGATACATCGTCCCTTGCTGGGCTTCGACCAGCGGAGCGAGTTCGGACAGCAGCATCTGACCGACTGTGAAGAGGTCGCGTTGGCCCTGCAACATACGGGTGAACTTCGCGACGTTGGTCTTCAGCCAGTCCTGTTCTTGGTTGCGCTCGGTGGTCACGCGCAGGTTGTCGATCATCGTATTGATGTTGTCCTTGAGTTCGGCGACCTCGCCGCGCGTTTCCACCTGAATGGACCGGGTCAGGTCGCCCTTGGTCACGGCGGTCGCCACTTCGGCAATCGCACGCACCTGGGTAGTCAGGTTCGCGGCCAACAGATTCACGTTTCCTGTGAGGTCCTTCCAGGTACCGGCGGCGCCCGGCACGTTGGCCTGTCCGCCCAATCGGCCTTCGACGCCGACTTCGCGCGCGACGTTGGTGACCTGGTCGGCGAAAATCGCGAGGGTATCGGTCATGTTGTTGATCGTTTCACCCAGCGCCGCCACCTCGCCCTTGGCTTCGACCGTCAGCTTCTGTCTCAAGTTTCCGTTCGCCACCGACGTGACGACTTTCACGATGCCGCGGACCTGGTCCGTCAAATTGGTCGCCATGACGTTGACGGAGTCGGTGAGGTCCTTCCAGGTACCGGCCACGCCCTGCACGACCGCCTGGCCGCCGAGCTTGCCTTCCGTCCCGACCTCGCGCGCCACACGCGTGACCTCGGCCGCGAACGCATTGAGCTGGTCG
>DASTFK010000158.1:0-3910 GCA_035719945.1 Nitrospira sp. | reverse complement strand
ATGCGGTTGAAGGAGGGCGCGATGTCCGTGAGTGTCTGCCGATCGATCGCCACACGGTTTTCCGACGATGCGTCGAGGTTCAGACGCTCATCCAGGCGTCGCAGCGCTTCCAGGTAGGGGCGCTGGGTCTGGTCCAACTTCTGCCGGTCGAGCAAGTATCTGATCTGCTCAGCATCATGCTTGATCCGCGACCGGTAGACGGGGGCTTCAGCAACGGGCTTGCCGTGATCGTGTCGGGCACGTGCAACCTGTTCAAGGCACTGGCAGGCTTTTGTGTCATTCCCGGCCCATGACCAGGCCATCCCCAAATTGTATCGGGCCGTCTGGTAGCCCGGTGCGAAGGACAGCGCCTGCTGAAAGGCTGCGATGGCGTCATGCAGCGTGCCGACCTCCATCAGGGCTAAGCCGAGATTATTATAGGCTTCCGCATGCGCGGGCTTCAGCTCGAGGGCTTTCCGGTAGCAGGCGATCGCTTCCTGAGGAGCACCCTGCTCCTTTCTAGCGACGCCGAGATTATTGTGTGTGTCCGCCTGGGCCGAATTGAGCGCCAACGCCTGCTGGTAGGCGCTCACGGCTTCTGACAAGTCACCCGTATCGCGGAGCACGTTTCCAAGATTTCCATAGGCTTCAGGGTAGCGCGGATTCAACGCGATGGCTTTTCGATAGGCGGTCACCGCGTCTGGCGAGCGGCCGGCCTTCTGCAAGACGACGCCGAGGTTGAACCAGTAGACGGGGAAGGAAGACTGACGGTCGACGGCAGCGCGAAGATACTCCAAGGCCTCGGAGAGGCGCTGCTGGCGGTACGTGACCAGGCCGAGGAGATGGAGCGTTTCTGAATGGTGTGGCGAAAGTTCGAGCGCCTGCCGGTAGGCCGCTTCTGCCTCTGTCAGGCGGTTGGCCTGTTGATGGACGCGTCCCTGCTCGAGCCAGGTTTCGACCGTCGCCGTGGAGCGTTGGTGTGGTATTCCTCGTTCGGCTTCTTGACGGCGTCGCTCGGCTCGATTCATGATGCCTCAACTGCGGCCGGACGTGAGCGTAGCTGAAAACCATCCGACCGGTCAAAGGCAAGGGGAATGGGCATCACACTTGACGACACGGCAGGAGAAATGGAGCAGACATGAAAGTGATAAAGTTGGCTGATTATCAATCATTTAGCGTAGAGAAAATGAAGAAAAACAATATCTTTCAAACGCCCCATTTTTTCTGCGACGTCTATTGCTTTGAGCCGGGTCAGGAACAGAAGGGACATATCCATGGGGAACAGGACAAGGTCTACCTCGTTCTCGAAGGGCAAGGCACATTTCAGGTAGGAGCAGAGAAGCAGATCTTGGGACCCGGGCAGGGGACGATGGCTCCGGCCGGTGAAGAGCACGGCGTCAAGAACGACAGCGGACAGCGGCTGAAAGTGTTAGTTTTCGTCGCACCCAACCCTTAGCAGGCTGTTGAAAACGCCTTTCAGCTTCGTTCTCGCAGCGCTCAAAGGCTCAACATACCGGAGAATGTATGCCTCGGCTTTTCGCTTGCTGCGGCCTTGCTGTAAGACGTTTTGAACAGCCTGCGCCAGGCTAGTCGTCTTTTTTGATTTTTTTTAGACGGCGATCCAGTGCAAACCTGGTCAAGCCGAGCTGCTTGGCTGCGAGGCTCTTGTTGTAATCCGTGAGTCGCAGGGTTTCTTCGATGATGCTGTCTTCGATTTCGCTGAGCGTGTGTTTGCCCACCTGCATCTCGACTCGGATCACTTGACCGTCTCCATGTGTCACGGACATGGCCGTCTGCTTGGCCTGATCCCGCAACTCACGCGGCAGCGAGCTGGCGGTGAGTGTCCGTCCCGAGCAAAAAATCGTCGCGCGCTCGATAATGTTCTGCAGTTCGCGAATGTTACCGGGGAAATGATAGCGCTCCAATAATCCACGGGCCTCGGCGTCGATCTCGGTCAGGTCCTTGCCGAACTCCTTCCCGTAATGCAGCAACGCCTGCATGCTCAAGGGGAAAATGTCCTCAGTTCGCTGTCTCAGCGGCGGCAGCTCCAGTGCGACGACGTTCAGACGGAAGAAGAGATCTTCCCGAAAGGCGCCCGAGGCGATGTCCTTTTTGAGATCGCGGTTCGTCGCGGCGATCAAGCGGAAATCTGCGGTGATGTCGGTGGTCCCGCCGAGACGCCGGAACGTCCGTTCCTGGATGACCCGTAAGAGCTTAGCTTGCATGCTCAAATCCAGATCGCCGATTTCGTCCAGGAACAACGTCCCGCCTTCCGCGCGGTCGAGGAGGCCGAGCTTGCGCTGATGCGCGCCGGTGAAGGCGCCCCGCTCGTAGCCGAACAGCTCGCTCTCGAAAAGATCGCGCGGGATGGCCGTGCAATTCACGCCGATGAAGGGACTGGACGCCCGGCTGCCGTTATGGTGCAGCACGCGGGCGACGAATTCCTTGCCTGTGCCGGTTTCTCCCAGCATGAGGACGGAGCTTTTTGGATTGAGGGCCACTTCGCGGATCTGGGCCAACAGGCTCTTCATCACCGGACTGTCGGCGATCAGATGATCGATCCCATACTCGTCCATTTCCTGCTCGGTCTGAAACGTCATCCGTCGCCGGAGCGCCAGCAATTCCAGGGCCCGATCCAGCACCTGCTCCATCCCGTCGAGATCTACGGTCTTGATCACGAAGTCGTAGGCGCCGAGCTTCATCGCCTCCACGGCGTCCTGGACCGTCCCGTAGGCGGTAAGCATGATGACGAGGGCAAACGGCGCTTTAGCGCGACAGGCTTTCAGCGCGTCAAGGCCGGAAAGACCCGGCATCTTCACATCCAAGAGCATCAGATCCGGCACTTCATGATCCAAGGCCTGCAGCAAGGCCTCGCCGGATTCGAATGCCATGACACGATGGTGCCGTCGGGAAAGACGTTTGACGAGCGCAGCGCGGATCGCCGGCTCATCATCGGTGACGAAGATGGTGGCGTTCATGCCAGCGTCCCCACAGAGTCCTGCGCGGGCCGCAACGGCAGCCAGAGCCGTGCCATCGTTCCCTTTCCCGGCTCGCTCGCCAACGTCATGTCCCCTCCGTGCGCTTCGGCGATATTTCTGCAAATGGCCAGTCCTAGGCCGGTGCCATGTCGCTTCCCCGTCGTGAAAAACGGCTGAAAGACCTGCGCCAGATGTTTTTGACTGATGCCGGAGCCGGTGTCGGCCACCTCGATAAACACGCCGGCGTTCCCCGCGTGAGCCGCTTGCCCGGCGCTGATGCGCAGGTCGCCGCCAGTCGGCATGGCATCCAGAGAGTTGTGACACAGATTGAGCAGGACCTGTTTGATTTGGTCCCGGTCCGCATAGGCAGCCAGCGTGGGCGAACAGAACCGCATAACCGTGATCTGCTGGGTCTCGAGACGCGTGTCTAGCAGTTTCAACACTTCCTCGATGATCTCGTCCATCGCCCACTGTGTCGGCACGAGGTCCCGCGGACGCGCGTAATCGATGATCTGATTCACGATACGGTCGAGCCGTCGAGTTTCGTTCAAGATAATGTCGAGATCCGCCCGTTTTTCGTCTGAGGGATCAAACTCGTCCCGCAAGAGGGAGGCCGTCGACCCGATCCCAACAAGCGGGTTCCGAATTTCATGGGCAATACCCGCAGCGACCTGTCCCAGCGTGGCCAAGCGTTCGGCCCGACTCAGTTGCTGCTGCATATCGTCCAAGGCAGTGATGTCGATGTTGAATCCTTGATAGACGACGGTTTGGCCTGGCTCCTGTTCGAGCGGAATGCGCCGGCTCAGAACTTTGCGTATCGTGCCGTTCTCATGGAGAAACCGAAACACGGTTTCATAAGGTTTGCATTCCTGCACGGCGCGGGCGAATTCGGTGAGGACCCGTTCGCGGTCCTCGGGATGGATCCATTGCCGGAAGGCATCCGGATTGTCGTC